>JAESTW010000320.1 GCA_016763395.1 Kofleriaceae bacterium | reverse complement strand
TCGCACATCACGACAAAACTGGTCGCAAACGATTCGATCAATTACCCCACGAAATGCGACGGCTGGCAGCTTCCAGTCACGTTATTCATGGAATCTTTGTTAGCGCTCAAATTCAACGAACTTCTTGGCACGGCACTTTTTATCTTGCGTTGCAAATTCGGATTGCAGAAGTTGTCTACGGGCCCCTGCAACCGGGAAGCGTAGTCTCTCTTTCGCGCTTTTGCTTCTCCGAGGAGTGCCATACAGAGTTGTCGCAAATTAGACCTCACCATTGGCTGTACATCGCAGAAGGGCGCTGTGGCAGAAGCCTGCTCAACGTTGTAGAGCCTTCCGAGCTGTCCGATGAGCACGACCGGCTAGTCTCCGACATTGAATACTTACCGATGCGTAAGTGGGCACTACGAGCAGAAACCCTTCGGGGAGACGTTGACTGTACGGAATTGGAGAGAGAGGAAGCGTTGAAAAAATGGTTGTAGTTGACCGGTTTACCTCTAGTCCCCCTTTGCATGCGGCGCTCATCAACGATATCGCAGGCCAGATTTCTAGCCCTCCTCAAGACACCGTTCCAGATACTCCTGCCCCAGCGGAGAGCGAATGTACCTCTGTCCGGGCAGGGCGATGGCTAGAGACTCCAGACTCAACTCGACCACAAGCCGGTGAATTTGCCGCACAGGGAGCTTGAGCGTGTGTCCGAGAGAGCTGGCGTCGAGCGGGGTATCGGGCGACAAAAGAGCCATCAGAGTCTGGGCCGCCGGTGATAGCTCGGGCAAAGCCTCGTGCCTGTCGATAACGCCGCCTTGCAATATTGTGATGACATCTGCCGCCCCCGCCACTTTCTCGACGCCGCGTGCCACCAAGGCTGCGCATCCGGAGCTGCCCTCGAAGCACAATAGCTTACGTCCGTAGCGCGAGGCAAAGCGTGCCGTGTGGAGTGAGCCCGAGCGGGTACTGGCTTCGACTACAACGACGATATCGGCCAAGACGGCGATGAGTGAATTGCGCCTGACAAAGTTTGCCCTGAGTGGCGGATAGCCTGGCTGGAAGGGGCTGAGTATCGCGCCTCCATGTTCCAACATCGCTTCGAAGAGCGAGGTGTGACGCTTGGGATAATATTGCTCTAGGCCGCAAGCCATGATTGCCGCGGTAAATCCGCCACCGGCCAAAGCGCCCCGGTGTGCTGCTCCATCGATACCAAGCGCACCACCAGAAATCACTCGGACATTGGCTTTGGCCAAGCCCTGGGCCAAGTCATGAGCATTTTGCATGCCCTCTCGGGACGCAGCTCGGGCTCCTACAATCGAGACTGCGGGGCCGGTATCGCTCCAAGAGCCGTGGCAAAAGACTTCGCCTGGCCATGGCCTGAGCTCTAGCAAGCGCTGAGGAAACTGGGCGCTCTTGCGCGTGAATCGGAAGCTAGTGGGCATGCCCAAAGAATGCCCGACTCACGCATTCTATCAACGAAAACCGGATGTCCGATCGTGTCCGAGTCCCAACGAGTGTTGGGGATCACCTCGGACGTCTCTCGGACACGATAACTACTTGCCTTTTCGCATATAAACCCGGTCACCCACTCCAAACTCTTTGGTCGAGAAGGTCACAACCCCCATTGATGCCGACTCGCCAGTTTGAATGATGGTTATTTCTCCGATAGCCCGCGCGGGGTACCTGTCATCGTTAAGACCGACGTTGTCCCCCGCTGCTAAGTCGCGTCGATACGCATCGCCGCGGCGAACGACCAAGAAACGGTTACCCAGGGCCACTCCATCTTTTCGGCCGCGATCGACGATGATCGCGGCTGAAGCACCAATGAGCTGATCCGGTCCGATAAGCCCGACGATATGGCCATCGACTTTGGCTTTGTTTATTACTGGATCTTGGTCGTCAAAGTTGAGCTGCAGCGAACCGACGTACATGCCTCGTTCCATCACCAAGACAGAGCGGGTTACGACAGCGCGCGCGCGCTTGTCCTTGGCCAGCTTTACAATCTCGATCTCACCAGTGACCTCGACGTAAGCGCCAATGGACTTTCCATCCCGACGAATGTCTTTTCGTGTCCGGTAGACCGCGAAACGTTGTCCGATGGTTGGAAGGTCATCCTTAGGGTAGGAAATGTAAATTGAATCACCCTCGCTAAGTAGGGCTTTGTCATCAACCGAACCAGTAATTCGACCTGAGTCTTCCAGCTCTTTAAGGTCTACGTACGCCACCTGCCGAAGCCCGATAGTTTTTCCCTGTGGACGAGACGCTTTTCTCCGATTGGGATTTTGTTGCAAAGGAGAAGTGACTACGCCTCGTCCATCACGCAAGCGCAAAATGTTACCTGGGTAAATCCAATGTGGGTTGGTAATCTCGGGATTAAGTCCCCAGACTTTGGGCCATCTCCACGCATCGTTGAAGTAGTAGGCGGACACGTCCCATAAGGTGTCACCAGAGCGAACCGTATGGGTATAGGGGACTGCACCACCGCGAAAGGGAACACGGTTATCGCCGAATTCATTTCCGTCTAGGTAGTCGCTGAAATAGTCAACGCCGGCCAAATCCCCTTCCCCGCCGCCAACATTTCCCCCACTATCGGGAGCACTGCTGCCCCGGACCGCTGCCGGCTGCGCGGGCGGCGCGGCACCTGATGGATCAATCATCAATTCGGCAGGTTGAGCAGACGCACTCTTCAGCGACAATAGCCCAGGTAGTAGCCCAGCAAGTACCAAGGCAAGTCCTGTTCCGGACACAAAGATAGGTAGAGATCGTAGTTTGCGCATATCTTGTTATTCCTCAATTTCCGCGAGTTTTGTCCGGGCTAGATTGGCTGGATTACTTTTGGGGTACACACGGAGAACCTGTTGCCAAACTTGCTTTGCATCATCGGTTGCACCGGTTTGGTAGTAGCAATAGCCCAATTTTAGAAGAGCATCGGGAACCTTGTTGCCCTGGGGATGGTTATCGACAACCTTGCGGAATTCCGCCAGAGCACTTTGGTACCGTTTTTGGTCGTAGAACGCTTCGCCTAGCCAGTACTGGGCGTTGTCAGCAAAGTCATGGAGCGGAAAGCGCTCGACAAAGTTTCGAAATCCGGTGACTGCGTACGAGTGATTTCCCGCTCGCAGTGCCTCGTAGTATCTACGATACTCAGCTCGAGGATCTCCAAAGTTTTTCGGACGCCTGGTAGTAAAGGTAGTCGGGCTCGGACGAGCTTGGCGAAGTTGGCTGGCGATCGTGGGCACTGCTCCACTTTGAACCGGGAGTCTTTCGCCGGCCTGGGGGATTGGCGGCAAGGCTTTGGCAAGTCCTGCCCGCGAGGGCAAACGAGAAGTGCGCAGCGACGGACGTGGAGGAGAATTGGCGCCATAGACGCCATCGCCTGACGGATAATCCTGGAAGATTTGCCGGGGCATCTTGACCACTGTATCGCTGGCTGCTTCGCCAACGTAAACAATCTCTACGCCATCGCTGTCCAGTCCCATGATCTGGTAGTCATCAGGCAACTCGGTTTCCGATTGCAATGTTGCTGGGGCTCGAACCTCTACTGAAGACTGGACCTGCGCTGCGACTCGCACTTCTACTGGAAGGTTGGGCCTCTCGCTTTGCACCGTCTGAGAATTTCTCGCAGTCACGTCTTTGGCCCTGGCTAGGGCCAACCGTTTTTCCAAATCCCGCACTCGTACTCGTTCGCGACGAGCGTCGAGTCTCAGTTCTTCTAACTCTACAGCGAGCTTGTCGTTCTGCTTCACCAGCCCAGAGTTCTGGCCGGCGCATGCTGTAAAGAGCAAGCCCAATAGGGTGAGTCGTAGTGTTCGCTGTTCCACCGATAAATTGTAGCGGGACTCTGACCCAGAAGTTAATTAAAACTCAATTTGAGTTTGCCGCTTCAATAAGCGCTTCTAGAATAGGACCAGCCCCCTGCTTCAATAAGTCCTCTGCTACTGCGCGTCCGAGCGCTTCGGCTGTAGCCTGTGAACCTCGCCCAGATGCCCGTAAAATGAGGCTAGCGTCCGGTTTGCCGACAAATGCATCGAGTACTAGCTCCTCACCTTCGTATCGAGCATACCCGGCCATTGGCGCTTGGCAGCCCCCTTCTAACGTGAGAAGAAATGCCCGTTCTGCTGCAATTCGGCTGGCATCGGCCTCATGATTCATCGCCTTGAAGACAAGTTCGGTAGTGGCGTTATCGTTTATTCGGGTTTCAATGCCCAAAGCGCCCTGCCCAACTGCGGGCAGGCTGCGTTCTATTGATAACTTTTCGGTAATTCGGTCTGCAAACCCGAGACGCTCCAGTCCGGCGGCCGCCAAGATAATGGCATCGAAGCCGCCCGCATCGAGCTTACCAACACGTGTGGGTACGTTGCCGCGCAGGGACTTTATTTTCAAGTCCGGACGCAGTGCGAGCAGCTGGCAACCACGACGCAAGCTAGAGGTTCCAACAACAGCCCCCTGTGGCAACTCGTCAAAAGATGCGTAGTTGTTGGACACAAAGGCATCCCTCGGATCGGCGCGTTCGGACACAGCCGCCATATGCAAACCTTCTTCAAGTTGTCCGGGAACGTCTTTCATGCTGTGAACTGCGATATCGGCGCGGCCATCTAGCAATGCCTCTTCGATTTCCTTAACAAAAAGACCTTTACCCCCAATTTTGGCGAGCGGGACATCTAAGATGATGTCACCTTTGGTCTTTAGAACCAGCAGGTTGACTTCCAATGGGCCGTCCGCCGCATCGATCAAACACTTCTTCGTGTGTTCAGCTTGCCATAGCGCGAGTCTAGAACCACGAGTTGCAATCGTTAGAGTTTTCATACCTTATTCCTTGTGAACTTTATGCCCGGACACTTTACTCAGTGCCGCGTTTTTTGTGGTGCCGTCGTCCGCTTCACTACCAGATTCGGACAGTGAAAAAAGCTGGTGGGTAGCCTGTGAGAGTTCCTCGGTATGATCCGTGTTTTTAAGCGCGTTCATAGGAGTGTGCAGGAGCTTGTTGGCGATTCCCGTTGCCAGTTTACGCATCGCGTTCTCTCGCTCTGATTCGGTGCCCTGCTTGGCCATCTGTTGCACCGCCCTTTCGACCTCAGTGCGCGCCACTTGGTGAAAGTGCTCCCGCAAAGCCCTGATGGTGGGAACCACGTGCTGTTGCTTACGCCAAGTCTCGAAGAGCGCAACCTCGGCGTTGATGAGATGCGTTGCCGCAGTCGCCTCACTTTTTCGCTCTTTGAGATTTTCTGAGACTAGCTTCTCCAAATCATCGACGTCAAAGAGGTAGACACCCTCCAATTTTCCGACCGACGCCTCAACATCCCTAGGGACAGCTATGTCCATAACGAAACACGGCTTGTACCGGCGCAACTTCATTGCCCGCTTCATGAGCTTCTTGGTCAACACAGGCTCTCGCGCACCGGTTGACGAAATCACTACGTCTGCGTTGGCAATTTCGAGTTCTAAGTTTTCCCACGGCCGAGCAATGCCGTCGATTTCTGCTGCCAGTCGCTCAGCTCTGTCCAGTGAACGATTGGTTAC
Organism: Kofleriaceae bacterium; assembly: GCA_016763395.1. Lineage (GTDB taxonomy): Bacteria > Myxococcota_A > Polyangia > Haliangiales > Haliangiaceae > NORP324. The sequence continues at coordinate 4,101 of JAESTW010000320.1, read as the reverse complement.
GCAGATACGAGCAGCGCCATCGGCCCGCAAATGACGCGCAGCCAAAGCGCTCATTTTCCCGGCTCCGATAACCAGCACGGACTTCCCCGCCAAGTCCCCAAAGACGCGTTTGGCCAACTCTACGGCTACGGAGGATACGTTGGCTGCTCCACGGCTGATGCCGGTTTCTGTTCTCACCCTCTTTGCAACACCGAACGAACGCTCCATGCAACGCCCCAGCACCGAGCCAATTGCCCCTTCTCGGGACGCGGTACCAAACGCAGACTTTAGTTGGCCGAGAATTTGCGATTCTCCCACAACCATGGAATCGACGGCCGAGGCTACTTGGAAGAGGTGTGACACCGCATCCATTTCGACGTGCTCGTACAAGTACTCGGACAACTTCTCGGCTTTAAACCCTCTGGACTTGGCTAAAAAGGATCGGACCAGAGCAGCGGCTTGTGAAACCCCGGACGCTGGCGCGCTCTTTGAGGTACAGGCATACACTTCAACCCGGTTGCAGGTCGATAAAATCACCGCCTCCTCGAGAATCGTGTTGGACAAGAGGGTTTGCAGGCTCGCGCACAACTCGTCGTCGTGGAAGGCAAGCTTCTCTCGGATACTCACCGGAGCGGTTCGCCAGCTAAGGCCCACTACTAAGACTTCGCTGGGCATCTACTCGACCATTGTCCGACGCAGGAGATAAATCGCCAACACGACCAGAGCAGAGAAAAATCCAACAATCGTCACCAGCGCCGCTCGACGCCCCTGTAGCCCGCGCAAGCGCCGTCCAGCGATGAGTACGCCAAAGGCCACCCAAGTTATCGCAGAAATTGGGTACTCGATTCGGTTCCAGCCCTGTTGCAACTGAGCGACCCAAACTCCGCCGAGCATCATCGAGAATGTGAAGATGGGAAAACCAATGGAAACCAGTCGCGCCGAGAGAGTGTCCAGGGTTTCCAGCGCAGCGCTGGATTTAAAGATGAGTCCATCGAATTTCTTCTTTTTGAGGTTCCGCTCCTGCAACAAATAGACTACGGACACTGCTGTGGCGAGAGAAAATATCGCAAGTCCTACGGTGGCACTGGCGATGTGAATTCGGCCCAAGCTACTGAGCCCAGTCATGGCCTCACCGGACGGCGAAAGACGAGCGGCAGCGAGAATGATTAGCGAGAGCGGCGCAATAAAAGCTCCGAGTACAACGAGTGTGTCTCGCCGAGACAAATACAAGTAAGCGCCGACAACAATCCAACTGAGAAAGCCCAGTGACTCTCGGACAGAGGTGCCTGGATGAACCTTTTCTACACCTCGCCAGCCGATATCAACACCGTGGGCGACAAAAGCGGCGACGAGCGTCATCCACGCAGCTTTACGCATCCACTCGCGCGCCGAATTCATAGCGCCTAGGTAAAATACCGTCGCCAATACATATCCGAATATCGCAACATAAAACGCCACTGATGGCGGCGTCGTTACTATCGCATTAGGCACAACTTACGCCCCGGACACAGGATCGATAACACCCACGAATCCACACTGCACATCGTAGGCAATGTCGCCGTGAATTACCGAGCTCATGTACAGGTCGGCACCGATCTCAACGAGTTCGTCTTCGGTCATTACAGAACCCAAGAGTTCATTGGGATCCTCCTCACCGCCGGAAACTTTTACGAAACGAATGGCAGGCTCCATCGAAAATCCGAGCCCGTCGAGCGCTGCCGTTGCGGTTTCCATTCCCGTCGCGATAATTTCAAGTCGGTTGGACTTCATGGTTGCCTTTGCGTCAGCAGTCCATTCGTCGAGTCGTTCTTGTGAAACAAAGAGTCGTGCCATGTCGATATGATCTCGGTTAGAGAGGAAGCACCAAGTGCTCTTTTCCATAATATTACGAGTTTAGCGCTGACGCAATTCTCCCCCCGGCAAGAAAAATCGAATTCGAGATAAGCAGTCCCTTGCTAGCGGGCGCTCTGGTGATTATCAATAGGAATATGGCAAGCGAAGATGTTAAAGAACTCACTGATTCCAATTTTGAAGCGGATATTCTCAAGGCTGAAGGACCAGCACTTGTAGACTTCTGGGCAAGCTGGTGCGGCCCATGTAAGCAAATCGCTCCCTCTGTTGAAGCTCTCGCAAGCGAGTACAAAGGAAAAGTTACCTTCGGAAAGCTCAACGTGGACGACCACCAGGCAGTTCCACAAAAATACGGCATCCGCTCACTACCAACCATTCTGGTTTTCAAAGACGGCGAAGTCGTTGGACAAATTGTTGGCGCAGTTCCCCAATCCAAAATCGAAGCGGAAATCAAAAAACACCTCTAGAAGTGTCAATTTGTTTGGACGTCTAAAATTGGGCGTCCATGCCCCTACTCAAGCCATCTGCTCAACGTGGATGGCTTTTGCGTTTTCGGAGCCGCGAGAAAATTCCGCCGCTGGGGCCCGCCGCTGGTTCCTAGTCGATTCGATGGCGTCGAGAAACCGAAGATACCAACCCGAGCCCACTCAACATTGTGAGAACAGAGGAGCCACCATAGGAAATCAGTGGCAGTGGTACCCCAACGACGGGAGCCCATCCGGTCACCATGAGAATATTTACGAGCGTATGCCAGAACACCATCGCGGCAACGCCTAGACAGATGGCTTGGCCGAACTTGTTTTTTGCATTGAGCGCGACGTTTACAATCCACAAAACGAGCAAGAGAAATACCAATAGCATTCCGGCAGAGCCGAGAAAGCCCCACTCCTCAGCCCACACCGAAAAGGGGAAGTCAGTCCAATGCTCTGGTAGAAAGTTGAAATGGTTCTGCGTGGCCTCCATGTAGCCTTTGCCGGATATCTGTCCCGAGCCTATCGCCTTGACCGACTGACTCGTTTGCCAAGCGGCTCCAGTCGGATCTGCCCCGGGATCGAGAAATGCCAACACGCGACCTCGTTGATAGGGCTCCATGGTTTCCCAAAACAATGGCAACACAACGAGTCCGGCCAACATTGTCAGGAAAATGGGCCAGAGGGTTTTCACCAGCATTAGACTCACGGACAAGATGATTAGTCCGAGAAGACTGGCACTGCCCAAATCGGGCTGCCACGCAACTAGCAAAATCGGCAGCAACAATACGGCAATGTACGGAGCAATCGTTTTTAGGGTGAACTTTTCGTCATCCCAGTCGGCGAGCAAGCGAGCAAGCGACAAAATTACTGCGAGTTTCGCAAGCTCGGTGGGTTGAATCCGAATTGGGCCGAGCATAATCCAGCGCTGAGACCCTTTTACGGCCTCAAAGAAGAAACGCACAGCCAAAATCGCCACGATAACGGCAATGTGTCCGGCCCAGGTCCACCGTTCCCAGTTCTTGTAGTTGACGAAGCTAAAGAAGAAGTAGCACGTGAAACCGAGCAACATCCAAATGACTTGCTGGTCGTACTTTACCGAGTGAGGCGTTGCATAGGTCGCGCTGTATAAGTTCGCCAAGCCGATGCTGGAGATCAGTACTACTAAGAAGAGTAAGCCCCAATCGAAATCGATAAGCAGCCTGCTCAGACGACTGCGCGCAACACGTGCCCCGGGGACGAGTAGGGTAACTGGCTTCTTTCGCTTCACGGCGCAATTCCTCGCTCGCTAGAAGCCTTGGCCGAGTGCATATCTCTGTCTCGAAAATAGAATTCCAGTATCGCCTTTGCTACCGGGCCAGCGTGCTTTCCACCTGAGCCTCCGTGTTCGAGCAAGACTACAAAGGCAATTTCTGGTTTGTGCGAAGGAGCGAATCCGGCAAACCAAGCGTGGTCTCTGTCCGGGTGCCAGTCAATAAGATCTGCATCATCATCGCGCCGTCTCATCGACTTCACTTGCGCTGTCCCAGTCTTGCCCGAGTACTCAAACTTAGTACTTCTGGCGTAGGAGTAGGCGGTACCACCACTTTCGTTGACGACCTTCCACATTCCGCGCTTCACGATATCCATAACCTCTGGCGATAAGCTCAGTGTCCGGCGCAACTGCGATGCGTATTGCACAACCACATCGCCGGACGCGCTTTCAACCCGATCGACCAGGAGTGGGACATAGAGTTTTCTGCCATTGGCAATAGCAGCGTACGCCATCGCAAGCTGCAGAACACTCACTTCTACGTCTCCC
>JAESTW010000319.1 GCA_016763395.1 Kofleriaceae bacterium | reverse complement strand
TCCATCGCTGACATTACCTCCCCCGAGTGCCGTCCTCGCACCGACGCAGGAGAATGCGGTTTTGGACTCACTCTCAGCGAGGCCGGGGCCACAATGGCAATCAATCTCGACAATGTTACGCCTTCTGAAGCGAATAGAGCTGTGCTGGAGTACTACAGCGCGCTACAAGACAGAGCACTGGCCCGAGAGGAGTCGAGTGAACATGCGCGAGCTACGGATCGCTTCCTCGCCCTAACAAATGCGTTCGCAATCACAATTGAAGATTGGGGTGTCCGACGAACTGCTCTAGATGATAAAGTTGACGCCCTCATCGCCGAAGGGTCAGAGCGTCGCGAGGGCGCCCTTATTGCTCTTGCTGCCTTCGTAGAAGCCGGCCGACAAACTCGCGGAGATGCCCTTATCGAACGTGAAGAATGGCTCTCTAAGTGGAGTGACTTCGACTCCGATGTAACAGCGAATATTGCCCAACTTGAGGAGTCCAGTACGTTAGCTGCCATCGCGGCTGGGCTTACTGCCGCCTCAGATACGTTTGGATCCGCAGCCGACGCGCTCTTTGGCGGCGCCGGAGCCGGCATCAGTGGACCACAAATCGGATTCGCCGTCGCGGGTGCTGTGTCACAGGGCGTGGGAGCGGCCTTCAATATTGCGGCGATTGCGGTCCAAACCCAGAGTGAAGCCGTGGCCGCAGCCGTCGAACGGCAGGCGTTCCAGCGAGACTTCGAGTTGTCGCAGAATGACTTCATATTCAATTTGCAGGTCGCACAACGAGAAGATGAACTGGCCAATATTGAGGCCGACATGGAAGTATTGGCGACCGAGAATGATTTCCGCGATGGACTACTCGAGACGATTGTGGACGATCTGGAGGGAGGGCTTGCCGATGAGCTGGCGTACGAGCGCGACTTGGTCGAACTCAACGATCGCCGCAATACCTATAGTGATCGCTATGGCCAACAAGCGGCTTTCGAAATTCGAGTGGCGCAGAGTAACCTCACTGTCACCCAGCGCTTGCTCGCCTATGCCCAAGTGGTTCAGCGAGGAACTCTGATCGACGGACAGTTGCGTGCTCTGGAAGAACAAGCGGCTCATCTCAACGAACTCCTCGGCAGTCCCAGCGTAGTCTTCAGTTGGGCCAACCGTTTGTCTCAGGCTGAAAACCGCCTCGAGCGAGCCAAGGGCGCGATGATGGAGTGGCTCATCGCCCTCGAATATCTAGCCGTTCGGCCCTTCCTTGACCAGCGCATTCAAATCTTGTTGGCACGCAACACCTTCCAGCTCGATGCTATCGCTGGCGAATTAGATAGACTGCAATCCGCATGTGGTGGGGCACTCAATACCACCAACGTGAACGTCTCGGTGCGCCGCGATCTGTTGGGACTCGAGCGTGGAATCATCGATGCATTTGGGAATACTCTTAGTCCAGAGCAACGCTTCCGCGACGTCTTGGCGGCAGGAATTGTTCCTATCGACAAGCGCGTGCGCTACTCCAGTGACCTCAATATCGGTGATCTGGTTGCCAAGCGTGATGTTCTCGCCGCGACCTTTGATATCAACCTAACCGACTTCGCCAATCTGGCGTCCAGTTGCAATGCCAAGGTGGCGTCGGTCGCAATCGAACTGGTCGGTGAGGGCCTCGGCAGCGGACGGCCGACTGTGAGTCTGCTCTACGATGGGGCAAGCTCAGTGCGCTCTTGCCAGCCGAACATCGAATCGCTGGTGGAGTCGATAGGTCGCGATGCCACTACCTTCGGGGCGATCACTACCTTCCGAGCTACGGGCCGTAGTGTATCCCCTGTCGCCGGTATCGGTGAGGCCGGCAGCATCAACCAGACCCTCCAGGGACTGCCCTTGGCATCCCAGTACACCGTTCTCATCGATACCGAGATCGGCGAAAACGGCGCGGTCGACTGGAACGAACTGGACGACATCGTTCTCCACATCGAGTTCGTGTCACAGGATGTCTTTCCCGCCGGACAGTGCGAGTAGAAGCGCCTGATGCGCGATTCAACAACCAATGGTGTCGCGCCACTATTGGTTGTGGACTGATGTTTTGATAGACGCAGGCATGGGGGGCGTACAAAGGGGGCTGGCGCTTGATCCCGCTGACTCGTGGGACACCATGCAGTGCGAGTGGGCACTGGAGACCCACGAGAGATCGCGGCGCTTGCTCACCAAAGGATCCTTCGTGTTGGGGGCCTCAATGCTTTTGGGTCTCTGCCTTGACCTGATGTTCATCGAGGAGGCCCGCCTTCCAGTGACCATTGCAATGGTACTCCTCTGCTTTACCACCTCAGCGATGCTGTCGTGGTTGTCCTGGGCAAAACGGAATACTTTGGTGGTCGCTGCGATTGGCTCTATGGCTCTCACGGCCCTCGGAGCGCTACATCTTGGAACATTGGGTGGAATGGACGGCCCCTTCTTCTACGTGATCTACCTACTGCCTGGGATGACCTTGAGTCTGCCCATTGGTATGCGCTTGCGCATCATCTTCAGTTTCTGCCATGTGGGCACGTTTATCGCGGTATGGGCCATCGTCTATCCCCACCATCTGCAGCATCCATTTGCGCATGTCGCGTGGCTGCACAGTGGTCTTACGACAATTGCATTTATCTATTTCGGCAACATCGTCTACGAGAGCGCTCGCAGCGGATTCATCCTTCGCACTCAGATTGCGAGACGCGAAGAGAGGCTCGCGGAGCAGAACATCGATCTGGTCGGTGAAGTCGAAGGTCAAACGCGAGACCTGCGTGCTGTGAGCGACCGGGCGGCCTACGTGCGTCAGGAAGAGCGTCGCCACATGGCAGGCGTGCTCCACGACGACATGGGCCAACTCGTGGTCAGCGCTCGTGCCCAGCTGCACAACCTGAGTCGAGCCCTCGAGTCGGTAGAGAAGCAGCCAGAATATCTCGGATTGGAACGCATCGTTCGCAGTATGGAGCAAACCACCCGGAACATCGTCAGCAACCTTCGCGATGACGAGCTGCCCTTCGAGGTGGCATTGGATGATCTAGTCGAGAGTTACCGTGTGCTGGAGCGAGTTGACATTTCTCTGGCCATTCACTGCAAAGGCGCCGAGCCTCCCAGCGACATTAGCGAGATATGCCTTCGGGTCGTTCAGGAAAGCTTGACGAACATCATCAAACACGCCGGAGCCACCCATGCCGGCATCGAAGTGGCACTGCGCAAGCAATGCCTCGAAGTCGTCGTCGTCGACAACGGCCGAGGCCTCAGCGATAAGAGTTCCGATTCCTCACATGGTTTGCAGGCCATGCGTGAACGCGTCGAAGCTGCCAAGGGGTCGCTTCGAGTGGAACGCGTTCCCGGAGCAGGCACCGAGGTAGCCGTGAGTCTACCTTGGCCCGGCCAAGGCCAGGCAGCGCTATGATTCGAACATTTCTCGTCGATGATCACCCGGTTGTCTCCGAAGGAATCGCCCGCTATCTCAACGGCCAAGCGGATATGGAGGTGGTCGGGCAGGTGAATCACAGCGAGGGACTACTCGATAGGTTTCATCAATCGGGTGCCGACATTATGGTCCTCGATCTGGTGATGCCCGGCGAGCATGGTACTAAGTTGGTGAGCCAGCTCTCCAAGGGCGGCGTGGCGGTGGTGGTCTTTAGTATGTACGTGGGGGATGCTCTCGCTACGGAGCTGGCCTTCGCGGGAGCCCGGGGCTGGGTCGCGAAAACAGAAGCATTGACGGTGCTGGCCGATATCATCCGACGCGTGGCCAGTGGCGAACGCATGCTGGCGCCAGCTGGAGACGGCGCCATCCTCGCCACCTTCAGCCCTCGTGAGCGGCAGATTTTTGACGGCATCCTCGCGGGCAAACCTCTGAAGGTCATCGCCTTCGAGCTCGATCTCTCCAGCGGCACCATTCACACCTACGCGCACCGTCTTCGTCAGAAGCTCGGCGTAGAAACCATCCCCGATATCGTCGATTACGCGCACCGAGTCGGGCTGCATCTTGTACTGCCTCGCTGAGCCGGACAGATTTACATCCTATCGAGGCAAGAGCGGCAAGTACCCTACGCAATCAGCGATGTTTGAGGGCAGATGTGCTCAGAGTTGTTCGGGTGAGCAGGGCTGCCCTTGTCAACAGGCATTAGTAATGTCCGGACTCTCTGCGCAGTAGTTATGTCCTAGTTTCGTTACTTCTCTAATGCGTGTTGACAAGCTTGTTTGAGGAATAATATCGTCCTATGCGACGTTGTGCGGTTCAAATAATGAGAAAATCACAGTTTTGGAGGCTTCCTCAGACTTTGACTGGTGCACTTTTGTTGTTGGGCTGCAAGTCGACATCTGCTCCACCATCGACCATCGACACACCGAGACAAAACGGCGAGAGAGAAGTGACACTGAAGCTGCCGTCTGGTGACAAGAAAGACGGGCCATCCGACAATGCAGCATTCCGTGCTACATGCAGTCGAGTCACTGAGGACGGATGTAATGCGGGCTTAGCTCAGCAGGCCACTCAGACGCCAGATCCGAATAACTCTCTGAGCACGAATGGAAAGGACATTTTCTACAATGGGCAGGAGTATGATTTCGATGCTCCGTCCTTTCGGTATGCGACCGTCGATTGCCTTGGCCATGGTGATGCCTTCGCATGGGACAAGAACGACGTATACCTCCTCGCTCCTCAAAGCTGTGGACCTCAGTCCTGTGGTGGAAACTATACTGGCTACTATTGGGCTCCGATGGGCGTCAAAGATCCAAGTGCATTCCGTTGGCTGGCGTGGGGCTATGCGATCGATGGCCACTACGTCTACAACCAGTGGCGTGGTCGCTTGAAGGTAACTGAGAGCCTGTCGAAGTTCGAGATCTTAGCCTGCGGAGAGCACGGGGTCTTCGGCTCCGATGGCGTCAATTGGTTCCAGGATGAACGACGGACAACGAGCGAAGAGATTCGCTCCAAACTGAGGAAGCAACGCTCCGCCGGTGGCTAATACGATTTCGAGTGCACTTGCGGCCTCGGCCGGCTGCTGTAGAAGGCAAACCGGACGATGCGCACTTTCAACAGTACCCAGAAGAATCCGTAGCCGACTGGCATAAAAAGCGAGACTTGGATTGCGAATAGCTCCCGTTGTGTCCTCGTAAATCACATGTGGGGAAAGTCTGACATCAAAGTCCGGAACTGTCGAAAGTTGGTGAATGGTCACCACTCTGATGCAGTAAAATCACACGACTTTGAAGTGTTTTCAGATAGTTACTGATGGTGTACTTTTTTGGCAAGGGCCTTGCTCTAGAGAAAAGTACAATGACAAACACAAGCAAACTCTCCACCCTAGCCTTTCTTGTTGTTTCTCTCAGCGCGTCCGCGGCATTTGCTGAGAATCCTGTGGCCCCCATTCCGCAGCACGCCCCTCAGAACATATCGCAAATCAACGGCCAGCTGGTAGAAGTTGGCAATCACAATAAATACGATTACTCGTACAAGAAATTTAACATTGGCACCAACCCCTTGGGTTTGATTGCGGGCATGACAAGTATACAAGGGTCTGTCGCTATAAATTCGATGGTCGCGTTGCGAGGAGACTTCGTTTTGTATACCGATAAGGATATCGGCAAGGGCGCTGAGTTCACTGCATCGGCCGCTATCTACTTCAGGCAAATGTACAGTGGTTTCTATATTGAACCTGGCCTTATGTATCGTTCTCTGGAGAAAGAGGGCTATGACGCACTGTCATTTTCATCCGATAGCAATACTCCGAGGACAGATACTACTGGTGGATTCCAAACGTTAATGGGGTACCACTGGATGTGGGATAGCGGCCTCAACGTTGCGGTCGCCGCCGGTATCGGACGAGATATGACGAAGAAAAGCGAGGATAGCTATGACGACGACGTTTTCTTCAACGGATACATGCGTGCCGGTTACGCATTTTAGTCGGCATTAAAACAGGATAGGGGGTGCGGCCTTCTCGGAGGCCGTGCCCTTTTTTGTCCGGGCGGCCATCTTGTGCACATTTCGTACCCGGGGGCTATCACTGCTTCTCAGGCGATATTGGTACTGGTCTCAGCTTGGGCAAGGTTTCACTGGCGTATCAATTTCGTTACCAAACTGAATCTCAGCCAATGGAGACGGCCAATACTCTGCGCAACAAATTCGGCGGCTTTCACCCCGCGCGCAGCCTTTGAAATTCACTACTCCTCAACCACATCCGAGTTTCGAGAGAATCGTTTTATTCTCGGCGTGAACTGGAAGTTCTCTAAGCGTATGCGCTTCGATGCTTTTTCTCAGTTTCAGTCCGAATACAACAAATGCAACGATGGAAGCAATCACGTGTTTGGAGTGGGAATGACCTACTACTTCAAGCGTCTCAAAAAGAAGAAGGACAAGACAAAGGCGCCCGCCGCAGCTACTGTGTTGTAGACTACCAACAGAGCCACCCGTCTCGGGCCAGGGTGGCAATACTCTCTATCGTCGCCGGGAGCGCTAGTTTGTGCCGTTGTGCGAGATCTGCAATGGACAACTCTCGCGGGTGACACTCGATCTCTTGCAGCAGGTCAATCCATGTGTCTTGGTGTTTGTCTAAGACTAGGGTGCGACGAATTTTGTTGTTTTGGCAGAGCAATAGCTTCGTTCTGCTGTCTTCGCTGCTGAGCGGAAGTAGGATTGAGCAGTCGGGCAGAAGCTGGGGGCGACTGTCCGCGTTCGCCGCTATTCTGCTTTGTCCGAGACGAGGTTGCAATTGTTCTAGAGTAAGGGCTTGCTGGGCTACCTCGTCGAGAATACTGTAGGGTGGTCCGTAGAGGCCAGTCTCTCCCATGGTGAAGTAGAGTACCGAGCGAATTCGGTCGGAGCTGGTGTTTGCAGCCCCGTTGTGTAGCAACTTGCTGTTCATGAAAACGGCAGAGCCAGCCGGGACTTCGATGGCAATGGGCTCTCCACGTCCTCCAATGTCGAGGTGATGGGAGGCCGGGATTAGTGTCAGAGCACCAGTATCAGCTCGAGTCTCGGCGAGATTGATGAACACGGAGACCAGGTAGTGGCCTTCGTTGGCTTCGTCGCGGTGTAGCGCTTGCGCAGCCGCATTGGGAAAAACGGTGATGGAGCTGAGCTCGACAAGTTCTTGCTGCGTTTTTAAGAAGTTGGCAAGGGGAGTGTAGCCGTACTCAAGTGCCATGGAGATGGCCTCGTTCACTGACTCGGACAACGCGAGGGGCGAATGGCGTCTGAAGGTGGGCTCTTTGATAGGAGTTGGCGGACTAGAATGGAACGATTCAACAATGTCAGCGAGTAGCTCGGCGCAATGCTCAGGTCCCAAAAGCTCCGGCACGACAAAATATCCATCTTGTACGAATTGTTCTGTAATGCTCTCTGCCATTGCTCGCGACACTAGCATGAAGCTCGCCTATTCTCTAGCTTGCACCAAATGGGAGCGGCCAGAGGGGCAACTAGTTACGAAAGCGCATATACTTGAGTGATGTGAGGAACACCAAAATGTTGGCGAATGGCCTGTGCAGGTCTATTTACTCTTGCCACGGCTTCAACTGTCGCTTGCTCGGACAAAGCCAAAGAGGTCAAGCAGGCCGGTGGTGATGCCGAAGCGTCCGATGGTTCGGAGAAGGCTGAAACCAAAGAGAAGGTCGTGCCAGCTGCAGAAGTAAAGGTCGACG
>JAESTW010000318.1 GCA_016763395.1 Kofleriaceae bacterium | reverse complement strand
TGCACGGCGTTGGCGCATCGGTTGTCAACGCGCTCTCCTCCCACCTCATCGCCGAGGTCAAGCGAGACAACAAGCTGCACACCCTCGAATTCTCTGAAGGCAAGGCGCTCGGCAAGCTCAAAAAAAAGAGCGGCGCTCGCGGCACGGGAACGAAGATCACCTTCATCCCGGACACAAAGATCTTTGGCAACAAGCTCTCCTTTGATACCGCTGTCATCGCCGCCAGGCTGGAAGCCAAGAGCTACCTGCACCGCAACGTCAAAATCAACTTTCGCGATGAGACCGTCTCACCGCACAAGACCGAGACCTTTCACCATGCTGGCGGTATCTCTGAATTCCTCGATAAGGTTGTCTTGGACAGAGCAAAGCCAAGAGTTCCTGGTGACTGCAAAGCCTTTTTCCTAGACAAGGTGGATGACAAGGGCTCTGAATGCCCTTTTGAACTGGCCCTGGTCTGGACAGAAGGCACCGATGAGTACATCAAGTCGTATGTTAACGGCGTGCCCACTCCCTCGGGCGGTACCCATGACAACGGACTGCGCAGCGGAATTGTCAAAGCAGTTCGCAACTACATGTCGACCCACAAATTGGCGCCCAAGGGTGTCACCCTAACCGCCGACGACATTCGCGAGGGCATGACGGTCATCCTCTCGGCCTACGTGTCCGAACCGCAGTTTCAAGGACAGACCAAGGAGCGATTGAACAACCCTGAAGTCACTGCCCTCATAGACAGTGCTGTCCGGCCCGCCCTCGAGCAGTGGCTCAACGAAAATAAGAGTGTCGCCGACGCTGTCATTGCGAGAATCGTTCTTGCTGCTAGAGCCAGAGAAGCATCACGAGCTGCCTCGGCTGCTGTCACTCGGAAGTCTGCCATCAGTCACAGGCTCAATCTCCCGGGTAAACTCGCCGATTGCTCGTCTACCGACCCCATGCGCAGTGAGCTCTTCCTCGTCGAAGGTGACTCTGCTGGCGGTTCAGCCAAGCAAGGCCGTGATCGCAAGACCCAGGCAATTTTGGCACTTCGCGGAAAAGTTCTGAACGCGGAACAAGCGTCGTTCACCAAGCTGATGGCCAACAAGGAACTTGGCAACATCGTGAGTGCTCTCGGTTGCGGCATTGGTCCCAACATCGACCTGAGCAAATTGCGTTACGACAAGATCTTCTTGCTCATGGATGCCGATGCCGACGGTTTGCACATCGCAACCTTGCTGCTCACCTTCTTCTATCGCTACATGAAGCCGCTGATTGACAGCAAGCACATCTACATAGCGCAACCGCCGCTCTACCGAATCGATATCGGCAAAAAGACCTTCTACGCTCTCGATGATTTTGAGCGAGACGAAATCTTGTCCGAACATCTAACCGGGTCGAAAAAGTCGAGCATCACTCGCTTTAAGGGACTGGGAGAGATGAGTCCAGCCATCCTCAACGAAACCACCTTGGATCCCAAGACTCGCACCGCACTGCGAGTGACGATTCACGAGGGCGATGAGATGGCAACTGACCTGTGTATCTCTGAACTGCTCGGAAAAGACGCCTCTGCTCGCTACCGGTTAATCACCGAAGGCAGCAGCGATATCGAAGACATCGACGTCTAGGTCCTTGATAGATGCCACTTAGGCGGCTTGGTCCTGCCACTTCGCCGAGTGGCACCAACACATTAACATCGCGATAAGGCGCTTCTTCGCGGCATTAGAAGCAGCTTGCTTCTATCGGCAGAGAGGACGCGGCAATTGTATCGCCATCGGAATCGTGCCAGTTGGCCAATGTACCATCCGTCGCTACTTTATAGAAATGAACATTGCCTGGGTCATCTTCTGATGACGCCACTGATGTCGCAACCACAACCTTGTTGGTTGTGTCATAGCAAAGAGCACCATCGGTCTGCATGAAAGCACCTGGGCTATTGTTGGAGTAATGATTAACAAAGCAGCCAAAACCCTCAAAGTCGTTGCACCCTGTCTGTAACGACAAATCGGTTGCCTTGAAGTTCGCTACGATCGCTGTCGATAGGTTTCCGTTAAATGCGTTGCCCAACATAAAAACATCACCATTATCGGTATCCAATCCAACACTATAGCCCTCGAGAAGATTGGGCCGATCGGCGCCAGCCAGAGAAGTATCAAATCCATCTGGCACAAGAGTAAAATCTGTCATACTCACGGTATCGCCGTAGCGGGAACCTGAGGCTGGTAGAGTGTCGGGATACTCAAAGGCCATCAGTTCACTGAGGATTCCCTGTGAGCGAACCGCGTAAACCCGATTCCTCCACGGATCAACGGTTGTACTGCGAACCTGAAAGCCGGTTTGACTTGGCATAGTTGCTGGCACTGGGAAAAGTGTGGGCAAGTCAAGAGGACTTCCGGACAGTTCCCTAAGGCCTGAGTCATCTAGATCATAGCCATGAAGCTGATCATCAGCCAATCCCCCGATGAACAGAAGATTTCTGGCGGAATCCAATGCGTGATACACCGACGCAGGAACATCAACTGGAAATCCGCTGATCAATGTTGGGACGTCTGGATTGCTTACGTCGTACGCGTGCAGTTGGTGTATAGTCGTTGGCTCGCCAGTGATAGGTGAAACACTGACATACATCCGCTTGTTCAAATCGTTGAATACAACGGAAATAGGCAGTTCATTTGAGCCAAAGTTAATGCTACCCGCTTTGGTAGGTGCTGCCATCGGAGCACTGGCGCTGGCAGGTCGGGTTATCCGATACAGCGTTACACTTCGTCCGGCATCACTGACAATTCCCAGGATGTTATTCCGTCGGTCCAGCGCCATCGCTTGCGTGGGTCCATCTAGCGCAATGCTGCCGCCCAGGCTTGGCGTTGCACCATCGGTGCGAAACCACATCAGCTTGTTTTCCGTGTCCGGATCGGGCAGGAAGTGAGCAACAAACGCAACACCAACACTGGGCACCGGGTCGGGTAAGGTTCCTGGAATAATCTCACCGGCATCGGTATTGGAACCGCCATCGATATTGGAACCGTCACTAGCCGATGAGCCACATCCCATCACCACAGCAGCTAAAATCGCTGAACATAGAAACCGATAATTATGCATGGCGTGACGATAAAACGATCGCTGCGCCCGGGTCAATCAGTGAGGCACCGTAGAGATCAACCGGAGCGTCGTGCTTCAGTGGATAAAGATCGATGTCGTCAAGGATCAACAAGTCCGCCTTGATCACGGTAAGCATTTTTCTGTCATAGCTACCATCGCCACGACCTGCACGTAGCTCTCGTATCGTTTCGTTAGCAGCGATAACGATAACGTTGTAGGCAAGCGCGATGCCCGAGAGCTTAGGCAAAGTGACTCTTGCCAACACCACCCTACCAATCGCCTTTCACTGCAATCGTCTTGCCGCCCAGCCAACTATCGATATTTCCTTTCGTCAGTAACTTACCTACGACCTTGTAGTTGCTACTCGTGATTGGCATCGCGCTGGCAGCGTCTTGATTAACTACCGTCAGCGTCTCGTACGAAGCATGTACAAATCGCAAGTCGTCTTTCGTTTGCAAAAGGAAGCCAACATGGAAATCGAGGCCGATGATAAAGAGCCCCGGCCCCATCTCTCGCACTGAGGAGAGGAACCGTTTCATGCTGGCATTGGAGAACTTGCGAATGCGCTTGCCACCAACAAAACTCTTGATGATGAGCTGCGAGGGCTGACGTTGCAGTTTCTTGACGTGAACTCGGAATCCCAT
>JAESTW010000317.1 GCA_016763395.1 Kofleriaceae bacterium | reverse complement strand
TGTGACGACAAAGTCGCAATCTGCGACGCTCCTCAGCAAACTGTCTGTGGCGGCTTCCTCGGTTCGACTTGTGCGGCGGACGAGTACTGTCACTTCGAATTAACCGCAATCTGTGGTTGGGCTGATGCTACTGGCGTTTGTATGACCAACCCAGAACTCTGCACCCAGCAGTATTCCCCGGTATGTGGTTGCGATGGCAACACCTACAGCAATAGCTGCCATGCCAATGTGGCTGGAACTAGCGTTGCGCAAGAAGGAGCTTGTGTCGCTCCTACTCCAACCTGCGGCGGGTTTGCCGGTCTTCAGTGCCCAGAAGGCCTTGTATGCGACTACAACGACCCTAATTGTGACCCACAAAACGGTGGTGCTGATTGTGCTGGAACTTGCGTAGAGCCAGCAGCTCCTGTCGACAGTTGTGCAGACTCCTGCGGCGGACAAAGCGAGAGCGGTGCTTGTTGGTGTGATGATGCTTGCGAAAGCTACGGCGATTGCTGCTCCGATATCACTGAGCAGTGCGAAGCTGCTGAGCCTGTCCGAGTCCCAGCAGCTGGTATGTGCATCAAGAACTCAGAAGACTTCTGTGAGACAGATGCAGATTGCAATTCTGGCGGATGTGGCGGAGAGCTCTGCTTCAACCCAGCTCTTTCTTCTGGAATCTCTACTTGTGAGTGTGGCCCTGTAACAACGACTTCTGGTTGTGGCTGCGTCAACAACAGCTGTAACTGGTTCAACCTGCAGTAATTCACTCGAGCACACTTCGGCGGGCCCTCTGGGGCCAACCGTTTCGAGAGAGGTCGCATAGGCAATTGCCCAATGCGGCCTTTTTTCGTTTGGGAACATCATCGATCGAAAACTCAAGTGCAGCCGTGAAATAAAGTACCCGGGCTGGGAGTTAACAGCGAACAGACAAAACCGAATGGAAAATTCCACACGATCTCGGAAGCGGGGTACAAGGCCGGAAATAATGTCGTCCTCCACTTATCTACGCTTTGTAGCATCCAACAGGCGCTTCATCGCTTTTGGCTTCTTCGCTGCATTTGCCTCAAGCTTCGGACAGACTTACTTCATCGGGACTTTTGGCCCGAGCATTGAGGCCGAGTTCCAGCTGAGCCACACTAGCTGGGCAACCTATTACCTGATCGGAACCTTGGCCAGTGCCTTCCTTCTGCCTTGGACGGGCAAACGTATCGACAGAATGCCGCTTCGGCGCTACACGGTCCTCACCTTAATTACGCTCTGCGCTGGCGCACTGGTCTTGTCGTCCGCCAGAAATGCAGCGCTTTTGGTCTTCGCAATTTTCCTCCTGCGCCAGTCCGGCCAAGGATTGATGAGCCACATCTCGTCGACAAGTATGGCCAGATATTTCGACGCGGGCAGAGGGCGAGCTATCGCTCTGGCTTCTCTTGGTTTTGCGGCCGGAGAAGCCTGTTTACCCATATTGGCCTTTGCTTCTATTGCGGCGATCGGATGGCGTTGGACCTTCGTTGGAGTAGCCGGCCTATTGGTATTTATCCTACTACCTTTGCTCGCGTGGCTATTGTCGGGTCATGAAAAAAGGCACCAGGAGCATCTGACCAAACTGTCCGACGAAGCAGGCACTGAAAATATTCAACGCTCCTGGAGTTATCAAGAAGTATTACGGGATCATCGCTTCTATTTACTGCTCCCGGGAATACTTGCCCCTGCCCTAATCGTTACTGCACTGTTTTTTACCCATCTGAGTTTGGCCGAGGCCAAGGGTTGGTCCGGTACTTGGATCACTGGAAGTTATCTTATATACGCCGCAGCAACGACTGTTGTCGCATTGTTCTGTGGTCCGCTTATCGACCGCGCAGGTGGCGTTCGGCTCGTTCCCTTCATGCTTATTCCGATGGCCGGGGCACTGATCGTAATCGGCTCAATACAGTCGCATTGGGCTGTTGTGCCCTATTTTATCGCACTTGGCTGTAGTCTCGGAATCGCTCAAACTGCCGTCTCCGCAATGTGGGCGGAACTTTACGGAGTTGCGTGCCTAGGCTCAATAAAGAGTTTGGTGACCGCCCTCGCCGTACTTTCTTCTGCCTTGGGTCCGGTCATCATGGGTGGGCTGCGCGACTTCGGATATTCCATCGAAACAGTATGCTTAGGTTTCGCGGCCTATGCCTGCTTGGCTACCGGACTACTGTTTATTGCTTTACGCACTCAAATATATTTCCCCAACGAAAAATGAGGTTAGACTGATGACAATGAAGCCCGCAATATTGCTCCTAGTTTTTTGTGTTGCTACCGCTGCCTTCTCGGCAAGTCCGGCAACGGCACAAGCGCAAAACGCATCGCTCTCCCTCTTTGAAACGCTTCCCAGCGATCGTCCGCCAGATCAGATTACTAAAAACTCGCACTACTGGATCTCTAACGAGATGCGTCTTGACCTCTTTCACGATTCAGTAAAAGACCGAGGCGGCGTGTACATCGGAGTTGGCTCAGACCAAAACTATCTCTTGGCCGGGTGGGCCAAAAGCGAAGTCCTAGTGTTGATGGACTTTGACCGGAAGATCGTCGACTTGCACCGCGTGTACAACGTTGCGTTCCGTGCGGCGACCAACAAAGCTGAGTTCCTTGAACTGTGGGAGGAGTCATCCTCGAAAGAGCTCCAAGAACTGATTAAACAGGGCTACTCGGACAAGAAGACACAAAAAGCAGCATTGAATGCGCACCGCGCCGCACGCAAATACATCTCCACCCGCTTTCGCAAAGTCATCAGACTGATGAAGAAATCGAATCTGCCAAGCTTTCTGACGGACGACAGTCAATACGACTACATCCGAGGACTGTTCTTGAACGACAAAGTATTTATGGTCGCTGGTGACCTGACTGCCGACGTTACAGTGAAGGCTATTGCAAAAGCGATTGAAGGCGCGAACATGCACGTTGGTGTTTTGTACCTGTCAAATGCCGAGCAGTACTTCAGCTTTCGTTCGGGCTTTAGCGACAACATGCTGTCCCTGCCTTCGAACAAGGACAGCTTGGTTGTACGGACAAATAGCTGGCGCTACCTCAGCTGGGTTGAAGGCACCGAGTATCACTACAACGTGCAGCCCTTGGACAACTTCAAGTTGTTCTTGAAGGCGAAGACTGTCCGAGATTCTGGACGCATGCTTCACCAAGCGACACCAGACGCAATTCTTGGAGTTTCACATCTCGACCACCCACCACTCACTGGCACTGAGCTAAAGAAGGTAAAGAGCAAGAATCGCATCAGCAGAGATGTTGTTGCCGAGCGCGGTGAGATTCGCCGGTTGCGCACAGAGGCCAGAGAGCAACGCATTGCAGAACGCAAAGCCAAGCGTGCTGAGCGGCGTGCACAGGCTGCTGCAGAATGATGTTTCGACGGCACCATCTCTTGGTGTCGCTCTTCATTCTCGTTGTTGGTCTAGCGAGCCCTGCAGGAGCGGAGAGCCCGTATCACAGCCATCAAGAGATAAACTCTCGGCTGCACAAGCTTGCTGCGATGTACCCATCAGCAAGCGTGAGGCGGGTTGGGAAAAGTTCGCAAGGCCGCGAGATTCTGGCCTTGGAAATCGATGCCGATGGCAAGCTTGATCGAGATGATCCAGTGCTCTTGGTACACGGCGGAATCCATGGAAACGAATGGATATCCGTTGAGGTCGTTCTCCACTTGGCAGAGTTTGCCCTTGCCTCAAATTCTCAATCCGACGAGCTGCGCATTCACTTTGTTCCCGTCATAAATGTTGATGGCTTCGCAGCGCGTAGACGCAAGGCAGTCGATAGCGCGGGCAAATGGTACGATCCCAATCGCGATTTTCCAGTTCCACAAGAGACTAAGCCCCACAAATCCCGAGCGCTTATCTCCGCGCTTCGGCGTTATGCAAAACGAGGCAAACTCGTCGGAGTTCTCGACTACCACGCACCGGCCGAGTGCATCATGTGGCCCTGGGCATTTTCCAAATCGCAAGAGCCGCCCGGGGTTGAAGCGCTGAAAGTGGTCGTAGAAAAAATGGCGAGATCAGTAGGATATTGTTTCGGACAAACCTCCAAGGTCATCTCCTATCGCCACAAGGCAACGGCACAGGACTACTTTGCCAATTCTCACGGCGCTGCAGCGGTTCTCATGGAACTCGGCCATCTCCGGGGCGCGGAGACAGACTTTGCGCCGCAGGAACTAATCGAGCAAGAGCGCCCCTTTTCGATATTCCTGCGCTGGCTTATACAGCGCAACACCAACTAGGAAGACGCTCGGCAGGCACAAGACGATCGGCTATGGCGAGTTCTTAGTGGGCTTCTTTTTCTTGGGGTCCGGACAGGTCTTTTTTCCTGAGACTCTGCACTCGATAGCACAGTTGTCGTTCTTGCAAAATCGGACATATTGCAAATCCCCTGCGACGCTCCATTTGCGATGCAGCCCCTCGCGCTTGCCGTCTTGAT
>JAESTW010000316.1 GCA_016763395.1 Kofleriaceae bacterium | reverse complement strand
TCGTTGTAAAGCTTCCACTCCTTGCTCTGGCCAAACTCTGGATACATGTCGTCGGCAACGAGTTCCTCTCCCCAGATCGTGCCCAACGACTCGGCGATGTGCTTCATGTTCGCGATTGCTGCTGGGTAGTTCTTTGCTTCCAATTCAACGTCTACGCTCAAATGCGGCCACGTTTCATCCTCCTGGTAATCGGCAACACGTCTGGCTACAAGTTCTCTCGCTCGCTCAAAGAACTTCGCTTCTACCAGTATTCCGAGCCTTAGCTCATCGAGCCAAGGGTCTCCACCGACAGCCTGTCCGAACTTGTCGATAGTCGACAAGAGTTGCTCCCATTGAGCCAGAACATAGAGTCCGTCAATGGTGATAAAATCAAGAGAAGCGTCCCCCGGAAACCTATCTGAGAACTCTTTGATCGCCTGAGAATACGCTTCCGGCCCAAGCTCAATACTCGCTCGAACCACTTCCAGCATCAGTGTTTTACTCGCTCTCACACCTGGCGATAGCTGTTTTGCTGCTGTCATACCAGCACCTGGATCGCTAGTGAGCAATTGTAGAGTCTCTCGAAACTTGTCGCTGTTGTTGTAGTTAGACGCAACAGCCACACTCGAATCTCGCATCTGTTCGGACGCGAGCCAACCTCCCGAATAGAAGTACAAATCGTCGGCAATGTTTCGACCGTCTCGGGACTTTCCCAACAAGACTTCGAGGTAGTCAAAGCCTCCAAACTCATCGAAATCTATCCGAAATAGAGCACTATTCTGGCCGTTTGTGGGGAATCGCCTGAGCGATAGTAGGGTCAGATGACCTCCCTCCGGTATACACAGCGTGTTTTGCAGTACTCTCGGACGTCCCCTTGTCTTGTCATAGAGCCAACGTTGACTTTGGGTCGACAATGAGCTCGCAAGTAGGCCCCTCCTGAGCGCAGCGTCGAAGTCAAACAGTTGTCCCAAAGCAGACAGGTTGCAGTCCTCCGCCGCAACCTGATATTCGCGTGCGAGTTCTTCTGCTTCAGGCTCACTTAGTTCACTCAACTCCTCGGGTTCGGACAACCTGTCCGCCCCGCAACCCACTACAACGGAGGCTATCAAGACGATTGCCGTCACCACTGGGCTTCGCAACCTACGCATGATTGACCTCCACGCCGCTTGCTCGGGCTCTCGGGATTCTTCCGCCATGCTCATTCCACCACTTTTGCTCAATCCGAGACGACACTGCCTGAATCATCAATACCGTGACAACCGTGAGAACCAAATCAATGCCGTTGGATACCATCTGGAATTGATGGGCCTCGATAATCGCTTGTGGTGTATCCCCAACGCTGTTGGTAACTACTGCCGTTGTACGGGACACTATCCACAGTAGCCACCAAAGCCGGATTAGATTTGAGGGCGAGGTGCGCTGCAAGTCCTCCTCGCTGTAGTCTGCTGACTCCTTCGACTCGTCATTCCTGACAATGGCCGTAGGCGCGGTCCCACGCCAAGCATCTTGCATTGCCAAGTAGGGACCAACGAAATTGTACACTGGAATAAAGAACGTGCCCGCAGCCATGCCCGGCGACATTCTCATGCCGTGGGCCCCCGCTTCACGAGCACTGCGCCCTATCCGGTACATCAAGATAACAAAGCCAACACATGTCAAAAACCAAGTTCCAAGCCGGACAAGACGGGTGAGCCTATTGCGCTCCATCGAGTCGAGAATTCGGTCTAAGGTGACCGGTGTTTGATCCACTAGATCTCGTGCCAGCTCGATCTCGAGCCAGTGTCCGACTAGCGAATACACTGTCACGCCCAAGAAAAGTACGAGCAGAGTGCTGACAATCTTCGAGATTCTACTTACTGGGCAACGAGGTGGGGCCATGAATCGATTTTCCTCCTAGGGTCCAGTACCTGTCAACATGTCCGGCTACGGCAAGGGAGCGAAGTCATTGTAGATGACAGAGTGAGTGAGCCAACGCACACGTTTCTGCTGCAGCAATGCACGTCCTGCGACTATTGAAGCAAACGGCGCTTGGGACAGCCATAGCCCGAACATCGCCCCGATTTTGTGGGGCGATCACAAACTCCTGTTGCCGCTACTTATCCGAGCGAGATTCGATATGAAACTGAACACGACGGTTGCGTTTGCGGCGAGCGGTGGACTCACTAGTATCGATAGGTTGGCTTGCGCCGTAGCCGTTGGCACGCAAACGGCTGCGCGTGACGCCTCGCTTGACGAGGGCATCGACTACCGCACCTGCTCGGCGTGCTGAGAGCGACTGGTTAAACTCTGCGCTGCCCTCTTGGCTGGTGTGCCCCTGCACTTCAAGTACGAGAATCACCGGATACTTGGTGAGAATAGCAGCCATGCGATCGAGAGCAGCTCCACTGGAAGATCGAAGCCTAGCACTACCGGTTAGAAACTCGATGGGAGGCGGGAAGCCCGAGCTAGGATCGACTTTCGCTACTGGCTCATCTGGGCAACCGTCTTCGTCGGCAATGCCATTTAGCACTTCAGCCTCATTCGGACAATCGTCCAACGAGTCCGCGATACCATCCTCGTCATTGTCCAAATCGGGGCAACCATCCTCATCTTCAAACCCGTCAACATCTTCGGCCACGTCCGGGCAGCCATCAACATCGTCGCTAACTCCGTCACCATCGACATCGGGGACACTATCGGGACAACCGTCTTCATCCTCAAAGCCATTGACAGTCTCCGCCTTCTTCGGACAGGCGTCGTCGACATCAGCAATACCGTCATTGTCATCGTCCAAATCGGGGCAACCATCAGAATCATCAGTGCCATCAACATCTTCCGGCTCGGAAGGGCACTTATCGTCCGCATCATCAATTCCGTCATTGTCGCTGTCGCTATGCAGTGCAGCCTTGTCCGCCGGGCGATGAAATCGCAGGCCTGCGAGAACACGCCAGGAAGGGGTGCCCAAGCCACGCGCCACGCCGGCTCCCGCACCACCAAAGAGATCTACCTTCGAGGAAACTCCGTAGCTTGCGCCAGCCAATATTTCAAGTGGGCTCTGGTTGGCGCTGCCAAAGGGAGATGCAGCTTGGGTGGCCAATGCGGTCGTTAGGGATACTTCCAAGGGCCGATCGCCGCCAGGATTTACCACGTATGCGCCACCAGCTCGGAAGGTCAACTCATCACCGATCTCGACGTTGGCAAGCTTGGTATTTTCGCGAATCCGATAGCCGAAGTTGGCAGCGATGCGCATTGAACCAAAACGTTTTGCAACAACCACCTCGGGAGCGAAACCGAGCCGGCCCTCTCCCATGTATCCATCGTCACTTGCGGTGGGAAGTACGAGCACTGGCATGATAGCCAGACTTATCCCAGCGGTCTTCTGTGTAAGAATCTGATATTTGGGAGAAAGTCTTAGATCGCCAATACCAGTAGTTGAGAGACCAGTCATCGGAGTACCGGGAATGGAATCCTCGGACTGGCTAAGGCTCAATGGTAGTGCAACTGCCAATTGGAAGTTTGAGACAATCCCTATAGCGCCCACAAGCTCGGCGCCAAAACGGTTAGAGACAAGAGAGCCAAGCTCCATGTCGCCCTGAGTTCGCTGCTCGCGCCGAACGACAAGAGGGTCCGCCGAGTTGCCGAATAGTAGCCCTACATCCCACTGGAGCGAATCTAAAGTTTCGGCTCCTTCCACATCCATCACTCCCTGAGAGTCAGTGGCCAAGCGAAAGCGCTCCACTTCAATGTTGCGATCAATCTGTGCCGAAGCAGCTCCAGGAACGCCAACTGCGAAGAGCAGAACGCCAAGTCCGAGAGTCGTGGCAGCGACCTTGCGCCGACGATACAACAAGAACCCTGCTGTGAGAATAAGTAGCAGCAATGAACCAGTCCCCGAGGTGCCGGTAGTGCTACTACAACC
>JAESTW010000315.1 GCA_016763395.1 Kofleriaceae bacterium | reverse complement strand
GGTGGCAATGTTGATGAGAATTGTTCGACATTGGCGGTAGCGGGTGTCTTTGCTCCGAATGTCCAGTGTGAATGGGCGGGGCCACCAGCAGGCGATCCTTATCCCAATCACCGCAACGTTCTCAGTACACCAACCGTCATCGACTTTGATTTTGATGGAGATCCAAGCACCATCGAACCTTCGATCGTTTTTGTCTCCTACGACGGCACTGACGGGGGCACAGGCTCCTGTGTTGGCACGGCTCAATCCTTTGGTGTTATTCGTATTATTGATGGCGATACTTGCGTGCAGCAATTCAATGCGGACAGTCAGAGGGTGGTTGCCTCCACCCCGCTGGCCCTAGCGGATCTGGACAACGCAAGCGACAATCGTCCAGAGATAGTCGGACACCGCGTTGGTGGCGGCATGTTCGCTCTAAAATGGGATCAAGCGACGATGAGCTTTGTCGATCACTGGCAAACAGCGTCCACACTTGGTGCTGGCATTTGTCTGTGGTCCGGGCCATCGATTCACGACTTGAACAACGATAGCGTTCCTGAAGTCATCATGGGCGGATCGGTATTTGATGGCATCACTGGCGCTGCCATCGACGAGTCCTTAGGGCTCTTACAAGTCGCGGTTGGAAGCATTCCGGTTATCGCCGATTTGCAAGGAGATGGCATCCCAGAGCTTGTCTCCGGAAATTCCATTTACCGCTGGGACATCGCAACATCAGGGTGGATTCAGACCGGCAGCGGCCTCGGAAACGATGGCCTGGTAGCCGTAGCCGACTTTGGCACTTTCGGTAGCGATCCCAATAGCGACGATCGCAACACGCTTGATGGTATCGCAGAAGTCGTAGTGGTATCCGGTGGTACTGCTCGCCTCATGACGCGAGCCGGACGAGTAATTCAAGGTCCCATTCCTCTCGAGTTTTTCCCGCCTGCTGGCAATGCTGGCGTCGGTGGACCTCCGACAATCAGTGACTTTGATGGTGATGGCCGAGCGGAATACTCGGTAGCCGGACGCGGCGGATACAATGTATACGATCCGGACTGCGCAGCCCCCGTTGATCCTGCTTTTTGCTCCACGATGTCGACCACCGGTATCTTGTGGGCCAAACCAACGCAAGATCTTTCCTCTTCACTCACCGGGTCGGCAGTCTTCGACTTTGAAAATGATGGCCGGGCAGAAGTTGTCTATGCCGATGAGTGTTTTTCTAGGGTCTACGACGGCCAAAACGGCGATATCTTGTATTCTGCATTCCGCACCTCTTGTACTTGGTACGAAAACCCAATTGTTGCTGATGTGGACGGCGACTTGAACACCGAGATCGTAATTCCGTCCAATAACAATTGCGGTATTGCATGTCCGACACTGGACCCACTTTTTGATGGCTTGCGATGCGAAGCAGACATCGATTGTCCAGGCGCAACCACCTGCGGCATCGAATCGGGTGAGACAACGGGACACTGCCGCTGTGCTTCGGACGTAGACTGCGGAGGCAACGGATACGTGTGCACAGACCCGGCAGCTGGCCCTTCCGCTCTTGGACAAGTCTGCCGCGCCGGACACCCCGGAACCGATCAGCAGGGAATTCGTGTAGTCCGAGATACCTTAGATCGCTGGGTTAACTCCAGACCCATCTGGAATCAACACGCGTATTCAGTGACGAACGTGACCAACGAAGGAAAGATTCCCAGCGCTAGCACACGCCTACAAAACTGGACACAGCCCGGACTCAACAACTTTCGACAGAACATCATCGGCGACCCGCGCTTGATAGGAACTCCCGATCTCACGAGTTCGGCTCAGCAAATTACCTGCGATGAGGGTGGCGCTGATCTCAACGCCAAGATTTGCAACCGCGGGACAGAAGTTGTCGCCGGCGGTGCACCGATGAGTTTTTACCAAGGCGATCCCGCGGATATGCTCCTAGTTTGCACGGTACAAACCACACTCAACTTGGCACCGGGCGAGTGTGAAAACATCAGTTGTCCGTGGCCAGACGCTGTCGATGGACTCATTACAGTGGTTGCAGACGATCCGGGCAACACCAACATCGAATCAAGTGCCGAGTGTCACGAGAACAACAATCGTAGTTTCATTGAAGTTGGAGGCTGTATCGGAGTCAACTAGTTGATTCCTGGTGGGGTAGCGCGCTTCATTTGATGCTGGGAAGCCGGCGAGCAATGAGCTAGACTCTGGCTCTATGCCCTCCTCCCAACTGTCCTCCTCCCAACTTCGCGCCTCCCAACTGTCCTCCTCCCAACTTCGCGCCATGCTTGTCGGCGCCATCGCGACATTGCTCTTCACCTTTGTCGGGGCATCGTCTGCCTTCTCGACGTCGGCCCAAGCCGCACCACAGAAAAAGTCCGATACGGCCAAGCCACGGGTTGCTGTCCTGTACTTTGACCATATTGGCAATGACTCTGAACTTCGTTTTTTGCGCAAGGGACTGACCCAAATGCTAATCACTGATTTGAGTGATGGCGACGATTTAGTGATTGTAGAGCGCACCGACCTAGAAATGGTTATCCAGGAATTGAACCTTGGCAAGACCAAGTTCATCAGCCGCAGAACCGCCAACAAAATCGGACGAATGTTAGGAGCGCAGTACTTGATCACCGGAAGCTACAACAACTTCCGCGGCACGCTTCACATCACTGCCAAACTTATCGATGTCGAACTCACCTCAGTAGAAGGTATTTCGAGGCACGGCAAAGTTGAGGCTTTTTTGGGCCTTGAGCAGCAGTTGGCAACAGAGCTCAGAACTGTACTTTCAACAGCGGCAGCCACTAAGAAGTCTACTAGAAAAATGAGTAAACAGGCTCGGCGGACAGCCCAAAAGCGAGCCCAAAAGCGAATGCTGGCGAGGAAGGCTGCTAAAGATAAACGCACAGCAAAAGCCGGCCAAGCGGGTAAAAGCCTGAGTGCCAGAACTGTCTCCCAGTACGGCAGGGCCCTCGACTCCATCGATAAAGGCAACAAAACGCTGGCGATGAAGCAGCTCGGCGAGCTAACCAAATCCAATCCTGATTTCGCTTTGGCAGCCGACGAACTCAAAGTCCTGTTGCGCTAGAGAGCTGAGTCTGCAATTCGCGTTTCTAAAGACAAGGTTAGCGCCTCAGTCTACGGTGATTTCACCAATGGGAAAGCTCGATGCTGACACTTCGAATGCAGGCTTGTAGGTATCGTTCTCGAAGACAGCACAAGGGCCACCATTCATCCCGGCGTATAGAGTCCCGGACGGAACCAGCTCGGCAGCCAGAATACGACGACGTCCCTCACTGAGGTTTTGCCGAAAGAACTTTGGCGCATCGCCACAGCCGGCTGCTGGAAGCGTCGCGACCTGAATTGCTTCCATACAGAGAGCGTCGGTAAACAGAGTCTGTGAAGCGATAACGATGGTCGGCAGACAACGCAAGAGTCCATCTGTCGCTTTGCGGAATTCGCAGGCGATCTCGTTCTGTGTATCGTACAGCCGGCGAAGACAGCAAACTTGTCCGCAACGAGTCGGGTTTTGGCGAGCCGTTCTCCGGCAACATCCACGTTCTCAACCTCTGGCGCAACGAAGCTTGAGGCCGGCGCTTCGGTTTCGGACTTAAAATACATCACGCCATCGGCGGACGCATTGACACAGCTGTTGACATCGTTGCCCTGGAATACGGAAGCCAGTGGCACTGTGGCTGCATCGTAGATGGTATGTTCGATCGTACCACACGCGCCGGCCACCTTAGTGTAAGAATATCTCGGAGCCTCGGACATGCAGGTACTTTGCTCGGCCACTTCGACGTCCGTGTCACAAGAAGTGGTACTTCGATACGTCTTGCGGAGCAGGTTAGCCGGTAGACACCGACTCGAACCAGTCGAGTCGGCCAAAAAACGACAGTCTGTCTGTGTCACGGAATCGTGTAAAATTGACAGCGGGGCACACATCTTCGACCCGTCGCTACCAACGAGAAAGTAGTTTGAGAGTCTCTCGCTGCCGCTTACTGACTCCGCCTCGGCGGACATAAAACTCGCGGGAGTCGCGATGTAGTAATCACGAAGCGGTGCAGTAATCGCGTTGCACTCGCCCGATGAGTTCATACTGAATATCGCATCGCCACCGCGCACTGGCGAGGACGATCCTATTTCGAGATACTCCACGATCGTCGAGCAGCCATCAGCACTCACAGAAAATCTCCTATTGAATTTCCTGGGTGTCGAACTCAGTCCAAAGCCAACGATTGCGCTTGTACACCCAGAATCTTGAAAGTAGCGCAGCCCGCCGACATCAGCGCCAAGTGGATAGCACGTAAATTGAGTCGCAGAATCTGCGCCGTAGGAACACGGGGTCCCATAGGTGGTATCGATAATATCGTACTCTTGCCGTGCCTGAGAATTGCCAGCCAAATACTCTCGCTTGAGCCGACTGCCATCAACGCTTACACACTCAACAACCGGGGTTTCGCCCACCATCGCGTCCGGCGTATCCCCAGGTCCCGAGTCGACCATCGGATCGCCCTGTGTCTTCGCGTCGTCACAGCCGGACAAGCCGACAATGCAAGTGAGCCCAATAAGTTGCTGAGCGCCAAATCTAGGTTTCGTTCTAAGAACAGCCATGTCAATTCTCCCAGCGGAAAGTATAGCCGGACTATCGCCCAAGCTCAATGCGAGACGACAACGTGCGTGTCTGGGCATGTATTGAAAAGTCCCAGTTGACTCGACACAACAAACCTGGGAGATTCCGCTCTTCTGAACCTGATTCTACCTACGATAGCTACCGTGCCCGCAATGTCCTCCCCGTAATGTCCTCCTCCAATTTGAAGTACCTGCGCCGAATTGGCCCGCTTGCTCTCGTGGTATCGCTGCTAGTTGGCTGCGGACCTACATCGGACGAGGCGCGTTATGATCCGGCCTTAGACAATCTTCGTATTGAGGAGATCAATCCCGGAATCGTACTTCTGGGCTCACAGTTGGTAGTCCGAGGCCGTTCTTTCGTCGGTCTTCCATGGGGTAGCCCAAGCCTGATTTTTAGTGGGGATTTTCAAAGCGCAGAAGAAACACGTCCGATCGAGTTTAGCCATCCGATGCAGTTTGTAGATTTGGGAACTCTGGAAACGACAATCGACGCAGCCCTGTTAGGACAATTTGGCGAGAGCGCCGGGGTCTTCCGGGGCACTGTTGTGGTCTCGATCGCCAGCACGGTGGACGGCCAGAAGCACCGTTCTGCACCTCTGGAGACGAGCTTGGACTTCCGCTCCGAATTAACCCCAACCTTGGTCGGCCTAGAAAACAATGGTGCCATTTTCATTAACGAGGAGATCACCGTCAGTGCTGAGGACTTGCTCTTGGGCGACGGTGAAGGTTCGACCTTTGCTCGCGTTGAAGGATGTTTCACTGCTCGCTTCACAGGTGGATGTATCGACACCCCCATCAGCGAAAGCGAACTGTTCAACGTCGCGTCACCCGCCACATCTTTTGACCGGACGCAAACTACCTTTGTGTACTCTCCTGACATTTCCGGTATTGCTCCCGGAGAGTTTGTCGGCACTCTCACCTTGGTAAATCGACACGCAGACGGACGAGAGTTACGAAGTGAATCAATCGACCTTCGATATGAAATTCGAAAACCAGAATTATTCTCAGCCTCACCTCTTCAGGTCTCAATTGGCAAATATCTGTACGTGAGCGGTGGAGGGTTTATCCAATCTGGCCAGAACGCGAGTTCTCTCTTGGAATTAAACGCAACCTACACCCCCGATGATGGACGTCCGGAGTCGATTGAACTGATCTTAGTGCCCGAATTTGTCGCAGGGGAAACCCTACGATACACAATTAGCGAAGATGACGCCTTAGGCCAGACCCTCGACTTACGCGCCGTTAACGGCACTTTAGTTGGGACTTTGCGTTTACTCTTGCAGCGGGGAGAAGAAAACATTGACAGCCGCGCACTGCCGATCTCGATAGACCTTTCTCCTGTCAAACAAGTCGTATTTTTGGACTTTGGCAACCAGTACCTCGACGCTCTTCGCAGCTTTGGACTCCGTGCTATGGATGCGAACATTCGCGAGAGAGTCATCGACAACATTCAACACAGCTTTCACAATATCAACCTCGATGTCCGGGATGAGAAGCCCGACGACTTCTCGCTCTTCTCAACAGTGCAGATTGGTGGCCATGACCCGAACGGACTAGGACTTCTCGGTTATGACAACACTCCGGGGAAAGACGTGGGTAACCTTCGTCTTCACGACAATATTGGAGGAGTAAACTCCACGACCCAAGATGACGGCTACCCCGGATACGGAGGCGTATTTATTGAGTCGTTGTTTCTCTTCTCGAAACACCCCGGAGAATTTGCAAGTTCATCCAGCCTTTCCGATCCGCTTTTTGACGAAGTTTTTGATCCATTTCGTCCGGACATGATGGGCAAACCAGTTCGTGCCGCGGACTTGGCAGCCGGGCAAGTGACCACCTCGGACGCCCCTCCCTGCCCGGGTACATCGCGTTCAGAACAAATCGGATGTGCCGTGTGGGTACTCGGCAATCTAATCGGCTCCACGATCAGTCACGAGCTCGGCCATTCTTTGGGATTGGCAAATCCCTACGGTGAAAACTCCCATCACAACACCGATGCTGTAAACCGGC
Source organism: Kofleriaceae bacterium (assembly GCA_016763395.1). Classification (GTDB taxonomy): domain Bacteria; phylum Myxococcota_A; class Polyangia; order Haliangiales; family Haliangiaceae; genus NORP324. The sequence goes on along the minus strand of JAESTW010000315.1, from coordinate 1,330 downwards.
TCATGGACAGCGGAAACGGACGTCCTTTCGATGAAAGGGCGGAGTTGCGAGGCAGAGGACCTGGTGTGTTTTGCGATGATGCATACCTGTACTTACGGGATATTTTGACTACCCCTGAGCAACCTGACTACAATCGTCCGAGCTGTTTATGAAGCCCATTTCGTGATCGGACTTGCCAGTATATAAGCGTTGGAAACTGTGCAGAAATCCCCGTTTAGAAGTGTTTCTGTACAGTAACCACCTCTCACTACACACAACAAAGCCGCACATTGACGGACAAGGATTGCTTTCCCCCACCACACCCAATTAGAATCGGTACATCGGGAGTCTTTCTGCTGAAGAGTTGCTCCTGATTGTAGTAACTGGGAATCCAAACTGTGGCCAATACCAACACACGCCAAAACAATCGAAAACCTGTCACTCTCAAAATTAAATTTAAGAGTGGGACCTTGGATGAATTTATCGAACGCTATGCCGTTGATATCAGCCAAGGAGGAATTTTCATTCGAACCAAAGACCCGCTGGAAGTTGGAACAATTCTTAAGTTCGAGTTCTTACTAAAAGATTCGACTCCACTCATCGCCGGTGATGGCACCGTAGTGTGGAATCGCGAATACGATCCAGCGCGAACCGGGATTCCACCGGGCATGGGAGTGCGCTTCGACAAACTTTCACCCGATAGCCAAGGCACTCTGGATACTGTACTACTGCGAAAGTCGGGCAACGCCCCAGTAGCTGGAACGGTCGATGACTCGCCCTTTGGTGTCGACGACGAAAGTGACGACTACGATCCCAGTGGGGACTTTGTCGATTCCCCAACTCGAGTTGCGCCAGCAGATCTTGTAGCGAGTTTGCGACGGGACTACGATGGCGACGGCGACAAAACACCACTGCCACAGCCAATGCCCTTCCAAGGCGACAATGATGACTTTGACGAAAATGCGTTCTCTGAGTCGACTCGGGTTGTGGGAGTTGATGAACTTCTGGCCAACGCCGGTGGTGCTGATGTGTTCAATACGCCCTCTCCCCCACAAGCCCAAGCTCCTGTTGCGAGTGTGGAACTCGATGAGTACGAGGATCCCTTCGGTGATTTGAACGAAGATGGCGCCCAACAAAACAGTGGTTCAGGACTCGATTTACAGAGTGAATTTGAGTCGCCAGGGTCTTCCCCTGCCGCAGAGTCTTCCCCGGCTGCGATACACATTCCTGCCAATAGGGAACCAGAAGAAAAGGTACAGGTACGAGACAACTTAGTCGAGAATAACGCCGCTGCTCCGCCCGCAAAGGTGGAAGCCAACGTGGAAGTTGCCGACGAGGCCGTGAGCAAGGC
>JAESTW010000314.1 GCA_016763395.1 Kofleriaceae bacterium | reverse complement strand
GTTTGGGTTTCGCCGGGAATCGATCCTGCGACCATCACCGTGACCCCGTAGTCGCCCAAGGCCCGGGCAAAGGCGAGCATGACACCTGCGGCAATACCGGGCGCGGCAAGGGGTAGCTGAATGCTAAGATACGCACGCAGCGGACTCGCTCCCAAGGTTCTTGCCGCTTGCACAAGAGTTGGGTCGACTCGTTCCAAGGCCGAGCGTGCAGACTTTATTACCAGGGGAAAAGAGCCGACGAAGGCTGCGATGATGCAACCGGTAAAGGAGAAGGCGAGAGTGGATCCGGTTAGCGACTTGTACGCTTGTCCGAGCCAAGAGTTTTTCCCTACGGCAGTTAGGACATAGTAGCCGAGAACCGTCGGGGGCATTACCATCGGAACCGTGACCAGGGCGTCCAAAAGCTCTCGTCCGGGGAACTTCTTAAGGGCGAGCAGGGTGGCTACGGCAACTCCGATAACCAGCGAAAAAAGGGTCGCAATGGTAGCTATTTTGTATGATAGCCATAGCGGATCCCAGTCCATAGCGAATGATGGCCTATGGCTCTCGAGCCTGAGGGGAAGCTACGAGACCGTAGGGGACTAGCAGCGCGCGTCCGGCCTCAGACTGCAAAAAACTTGATAAACTTGAGCGCTTCGTCCTTTTTTTTTGTCCGAGAGAGAACGATAATGACCTGGTCGAGGGACTTGTGTAGGGATTGCTCGACCAGAGTGTAGGACCCGCCTCCACGCATGGCCAAGGAATGGGCAATTAGCGCAACTTCGGCATTGCCACTCTCGGCAAACTGCATCGCCTGCCTGACGTTGGAGCCGCGGACGAGCTTACCTGCCAACTTAGACCACAGGTGCTTGGCCTCGAGCGCTTCTTTGGCCGCAAATCCGTATGGAGCGTGCTTGGGATTGGCGATTGCGACATGCTCAAATTGATCCTTGAGTAGGTCGCTCAGGTTTGCCGGCGCGGTGCCGCTTTTGACCCACATCGCCAGTCGTCCTTGGGCATAGACCACCTGAGTATTCTCGATTGCTTCGTTGGCGTCTACGAGTTGTTCGGTATACAGTAAGTTGGCGGAGGCAAAAATATCATAGGGCGCGCCCTCGATGATTTGCTGTGAGAGTTTGCCGGACGAGGCTATAACCAGAGAAACTTTGGTACCCGTTTGCTTGGTGTACTCGTCAGAGATAGCCTTAAATGCGCCGGCCAAAGACGCTGCAGTAGCGATGGTGAGCGGCTTTTTGGCATCACAATTCGAGCAACCAGTTAGAAGGGCAATCGAAATTCCTAGCCAAAGGTATAGTAGCTGGCGAAGCATGGCAAAATCCTACTATGGAATGGGGGGCTCGTCTGGCCCGGTTGACTGTCTTTCCATTTGTTCAAGTGCGCGGCATTCGTCGAGTGCGGTTAGAAAGTTTTGACTGCGTACCTGTGGGCGAGTGATACAGTTGTCGAGTTGCTCACAGCGCAGTAGCATCCTCGAGTTGGGGAAGTCGAACTCCACTTGGATGTCGCTAAGTGCGTTCACTCCAACAATGCCGTCAATCTCGGGTACCCGTGGCCGGAGCTCGTCTCGCAGCCCTTGCAATATGTCGATATTGGCGGGCACGATAGCGACTGCGATAGGTTTTGCGACTTCGATGATTGCGCCTGCCTTGCAGCTTTGTTCGCTGTTTGGGCACGGACAGTCGACCTGTGAATCGGCACAACTACGAGGAACTCGCATTCGAGCATTGGCATACACTTCCCGACAAGGGCCCCGGCCGTTTGAGTCGGCGCCAACGTTTCCCGCCAGTGCGAGATAGTCGATTTGTCCCAGCCGGGCGTCGATTTGTCCCGATGGGGTGTGCACGACTGTCGTAGGTAAATCAGCGAGTGCTGGAACACTGTCACTGTCTCGAGAAAAACGCAGGTAGGCATCTTCTGTGAGCAGGGTAATGCCAATGGCGGTGGAAATTGCCATATGCAAATCGGTTCCGATCTCGCGCGAGTCTGTCAATAACTCGGGCAACGATTGATGGTGAATGCAGACTCCGAGAGTGGGCCTGAGGCTTGAATAGCGGACTTCGCTTCCGCCAATCTGCAAGGTGCCGCCACCGCCGTAGGGATCTCGAAATACCGCGTCACAGGCCAGCGTACGCTCCGTTTCAGATCCGGCTGCGTCCGGAAAAAAACGCATGGTTCCCTGTGAGAAGTTGAAGCGAACAGAGGTTCGACTCAAGAGGTCTGCGCCCAAGACTCCAAACACGTTTTTGGTGTCGCTGTCCTGGCCGACTTTACACGCCTGCGGACTTGTTCCCGCTACATCGCAGGGATGTAAGTCATACGAAGTAGTGTTGGAAAAACGGACTCGCCTGGCTCCGACTTGGCCATCGGTGAATGCGAAGAGGTTTAGATCACTCAGTCGTCTCTGTGGAGTTGCCAACTCTTGTCCGTCTCGATAGCTGTCCAGGATTGTAATCGGACTCAGAACATCAACAACGATTGCCAAGGCGGACTCTGCGTCGTCGCCAGCGGCCAAAAGAACTGCACCACTACTCTGGTCAATCTGAATTGGAAAGGGATCGATAATCTTGGTGTTCTCGTCGCAAGCTGCGAGGGCTATGCAGGAGAGCAAAGCGAGGCGGAACGGAGTGATCACATCGCTACTCTACTAAACAATTTCGACAGGCAGAAGCGCTTCGGGCAACTGCGGGCGACTTTGGGCAACTGCGGCAGGGCTCTGTGTCTTCGAGTCGACAAGGGCGTGTCTTCTTTGCCACGGAAGATTTAGGCCTCCATGGTTTCGGTAGCTTAGGGTTGGCACCGGCTGTGCTCTACCAAGCTACATGACGATGCAGAACAAGCCCCAGTGTCCTTTGAGCTCCCGAGCCAGTTTTCAGTCCGAGGTACTTCCTTTGCGGGATGAACTTTTTGCCAATGCCTTGCGCCTAGCGAGAAACCCTGCCGATGCGGACGATCTCGTACAAGACACAATGGCTCGTGCCTTTGGCGCTTGGCACCGTTTTGAAATCGGTACCAACTGCAGAGCGTGGCTGCTGCGAATCTTGACCAATAGTTTTATCAATGGCTACCGGCGGCGAAAACGACATCACCGTTTCACCCACGAAAGTGGCGACGATGCCACCGTCGCGCTTTACGGCGACGCTTCAAGCCGGGTACCGCCGCCAAGTGAAGCGCTGGTTGACCAGGTATTGGGTGACGAAGTGAGCGCAGCGCTCGGCAGCTTGGGCGACGAATATCGAAAAGTGGTAGAGATGGCAGATTTGTCCGGCCATCGTTACAAGGACATCGCGGCCAAACTCGGAGTTCCCATTGGCACCGTTATGTCCCGGCTTTTTCGTGCGCGCCGCCAGCTGGAAGAAATACTCTCAGACTACGCTGCGTCCGACTACGGAATCAGACGGCTCGCAGCGTGAGCAAGTGACTAGTCGCCGCCACATGAGGAGCCGCAGGACGAACCGCAGGACGAACCACAGGAACTTCCCGAATCGCTGGTGTCCGATGAGCCCGAGCTATCTCCAGCATCGCTGCTGCCCCAACCGCTGCTACTAGTATCGAGCATGTCGCCAGTGCTTGAATCGGGAATCGCCGAATCTACGGCGAGTCCATCTCCTTCAAAACTGACGACATCGTGGCCGGCCCAGCCATCGTCAACATGGGATGCTGCGTCCGAACCAAGGAATAGTTCTGAGCCATCTGCTTCTACGACATGGATGTGAGAGTCGCACCAGGTTGACGAGTGAATCATCGAGTCGATGAGGCAGTAACTCATGTAGTCATAGTAGGGGTCGTAGTAGTAGTAATAAAAGGGGTCTGAGTAGACTCCGCTGCGCCCTTTGCTGGGTGTCGGACGGTAGGTCGGGGAGCTAACCTGCGAGCCAAATTCGAGTTTCCTGAAACCGCCCAAAACTTGCGGATTGGGGCGGATAAGTTGCACCTTGGCCGGAGCAGCAGAGACCTGAGAGCCCACTAACGTGCCGCGCAGTGCATCTCCGATTCGCTGGGATAGGCCGTTTAATACCATTCGGGCTTGGTCAATTTGGGCATTGTCCGAAGCGTAGCCACGAACTCGGACGGAGTAGTCCTCGGCGCTCTCGCCGTCTCGGACGCGGAGGTCGGCGACTCGTCCGGACAGCTGAACTGTCATCTCTTCTTCGCCGAGCAACACCTGGTTTTGGATACGAATGTCGATGAGGGTGTGAATCCCCGATTCAGTGTGTGTCATAACCAAATGCATCTCTTTGAATTTTTTGTCCAAGATGCCTGAGCTTTTGGCCGCCTCGATCATTAGATCTAAGTCATTTTCGACTTCACTACTGTCGAGATAGACGACTTTCTTGTCGACCAAGAAGGAGATAGCGTCCGTGATGCCGGCAGCGGCGAAGGCCCGATACAATCCTTCGACAAGAGAAAAGGCACCGACACTCAGCTCTTCTTTGCCACTTCGGAGATCCAGCTTCGCTCCGAAGATAGAGCGTACGAACTCGATGGGGCCGCGTCTGCGATCGGTTTCTTCACTGGGCAGGTTGACAGTAATAATGGATTGAAGCATTTTTTAGGATCGGGCTTTCTGCATGATGGTGGATTTGAGGGCTACGAGTTCGTTTTCGCTTACGTTCATGTTGAGCCTCTCCAAATTGATTCGGCTCGACTTGCTTCAGCGACAAGTTCTGAGAACTCGGGGAAGTTCTGATCGCGTTCGACAATGATGGCCCGTGGACTTGCGTGCTCGCGAAGAGCCGAGAGCAGCGCAAAACTATCTGGATCGACCGAGCTAGAGTGGCTGTCGATCCAATGATCTTGTCTCTTTTTTCCGCCTGCCAAATGAATTTGCATTACCGACCCTAGCGGATAGTCGTACATCTGGGACACGGGATCAAGATCGCTATTGCGGGCATTGATGAGAAGGTTTGTGAGGTCGAGTAACACTCCGCACTGCGTTTGCGCGCACAGCGCACTCAGAAACTCGCTCTCACTCATCTCGCATTCGGGAATGGAGAATCCAGCCAGGTTTTCCAGCGCTATGGGGATTTGCAGGCGAGACTGGGTTTCAGAAATTCTCGTCGACATGTGTTGGAGCAATTCCTCGGTAAACCACAAGGGCGCTAGGTGTCCAAGGTCGACTCCGAGCGGGGATCCGGTGAGTGCGAGGTGGGTTGACAGGTATTGCGGTTTTGCCCGATCTACGAGTTCACCGAGGCGCTGCAGGCGTGCGTCAAAAAAAGTCTTGTCCGAACCGAGGGTAGCGGTCGGCAAATCTGTATCGTGAAAGACCAAGGTGAAACGCTCGGCGAGTTCATCGATGCTTCCCGGGTCGGCAAAGAAATGTTGCGGGATGATTTCTAGTACGGAAATCTCGCTAGTAGATGCCAGCAATTGGTCACGGTAGCATGCGCGATAACTGAGCCCGGCGCCGATAAAGTCGTTGGCTACACCGGACGTTTCCACTGAAACCCTTTCGCGCAAAAGCGGTACTGGGTAGGGGTGCTCGGGGCTTCCACGCTGAGTTCATTGTCCTGGATCTGGAGAGCGATCGTGTGTATCTCGCAACGAGTTCGCAGAAAACGGGGGATGTTGTCTGCCTCAGAACAACTCGAAAGAACTTCGAAGGCGAAGAGGTCCGGAGCATACTGTGACTCGCATTGCCTCGACAGGGCAGCGTGCATATGGGGAAGCGCGCGCAATGCCTGTCGCTGTCCGGGAGCCAAGATGCTGTCCTTGTTGCCACTGGGACTGCGCTCGATCCAGCGTTTGTAGATCTGGGCTAGACCTGGCGAGAGTCTGTGGCTGCACGGAACGATGGTAGCCAGTTCTCGCCACTTTTTTTGCACTAGGCTATTGGCGTAGCGATCCCATTGTACCTTGGGGATAGTGCACAGAACGCGCTTCTCTTTGGCGCTCAGCACAAAGGCAGCAAGCGCCTCTGAGGGGGCGTGGTGAAATAGCCGGCGAGTATCCCGGTCGCACACGATCGCTGCAAATGCGGACTGGAAGTCTTCCTGCATAGTCGAGGCTTGGTTACCTTGTCACTGTGAAGCGCCGAGGTATCGGACAATGATGTGTTTGAAGGAATCGCCCTGGGTGTGGTGAAGAATTGAACGGTTGACCTCTTCCCGTAAGGGCGAATTCGGTGGCAGAGCGAAGCCATAATTCTCACGAAGGAGGGAATGTCCGAGAACCATCAAGTCAGAATTGTTCTCCTGGCCAATTAGGTACTGCAATACGGGTCTGTCGTGCACAACAGCATCTACCTTGCCGTCCCTCAACAGTTGTAGGGACTCGTCAATGGACGCATTGGTCTTGTGCCGGATTCCGCTGCTTCGCAGGTAGATGGCACTTGTGGAACCGGAGATTGCTGCCACACGGACTCCTGCGAGATCTTCTGGACCACGTACTTTGTCTGTGAGACGAGTTAGGGTCAACGAAGAAGCGATGGATGCAGTAAAGGTCGATACGATCACAACACTGGTAAACATCCAAATGCCACCTACGATACGGCCACCCACGGTTTTGGGGGCTTTGTCCCCGTATCCGACCGTAGTCATGGTTACTGCAGACCACCACAGGCTTGCGCCCAAGCCCTGAGGAATGGTCCCTCCAAACTCTTCTGTATTGCGCCGCCTTTCGAAGACATACACCAGCGAGGCTGCAATACCCAAAGCGAGCAATAGTGCGCCCATCGCTTTGGCGAGAGCTACCGAGCGAAGTCTGTCCAGTATCCCGCCCCAGCTGTCCTCTTCATCATAGCGGGTGGCGATGCCTATCCCGGATCCAAAAAAGGAGTGGCTAAAATCGACATCGGACTCTCGCTCTGCGGTGATGCTTATGGCTCCGATTGTGATATCGAGCGAGCCTGATCGCAGCCCCTCGAAGAGTCCGTCTACCGTTCTCTCCTCAATGACGAATTCGTGTCCGAGATCAGTAGCAATATCCCGCCAAAGCTCTATCGCAATTCCGGTCCATTCTCCGCGAACTTTGAAGGCGAAAGGGGCGGCCTCCTTGGTTCCAACACGGAGAACCCGTGGAGTGGTGTCCGGGCCAGTGGTGTCCGGGGCTGTGTCGACCGCTTGAGGCTCATTCTCTGTCTTCTGCGCTTTCATATCCTGTGCCCATAATTGGGGGGTGAGGATCGCGAGTAGGGCAATGGTAAGCAGGGCGGTATGTCGTAGGAGTTGGGGCATACAATATACGATTAATATCTCGCCAAGTTGTCCAAGGCGCCTTCTACAAAATCACCGTGTGGGAAGTGTTCGTATACGATTCGGCCGCGGTGGTCACTGAAACTCACGGTTGCCAACCCATCGTTTCCGACAAAGAAACGGGCCGTACGCCTGACAGGGGCGTCGTCTTGATCTGGGTCAATGACTCGAAAGACTCTCCATCCGTCGCGGGGAGCGGGTGAGAATGGCTGTGCCAATAGCGCTTTGGCAACGGCTCGCACCTTGGCCGAACGATCATTCTCGGACGCCGTTTTAAGGGTGTCGCTAGCGCCAGCACCTCCAAGTCTGCTCAGCGATCGCAGTGCTGCGACACGTACCAGCCAACTTCGATCGTGCTCGGCTAGCTTTTGAATTCGAGCGATCTCAACACCTTTCAAGCCGGACAGACCAATGACCGCATTGACGCGAACTAGACTGATCTTGTTGTGTAATAGCGAACGTAGTTTTCCTTTGTCCGACACGCTAGCCAGGGTAGCTAGGGCGGCACTGGCGTTAATTGCGAGAGCTGGCTTGTTTGTCCGGAGGGCTCGGGAGAGAGCCGCTTTGGCATCGTTGTCGGCGATTTCGGCCAACGACCAAGCGGCCGCGGCTGCGAGCTTCTGGCCAGGAGCTGCGAGTGCTGCACGCAACAACTTTCGGCTTCGGCCATCGCCAGTAGCGCCTAGGGCAATAATCGCCGCGCGCCGACGTTCAGGCTCGGTGCTGATGGCGATTTGGCGAAGTACCGAATTGGCATCAGCGTCCATGGAGACCAGTGCTTCGATAGCGGCCAGCGAGCGCGGTAGCGAGGGAGCAACAGCAATTCCGAGCAAGAGTTCCTCGATCTCTTGGTTTTTCTTGTCGCGGAGTGTGGCACCCACGACTTGTATCGCCAAGGTGGATCGGGTCGTGTCCGAACTCTCCGATATAAGTTTTGTCAGCGGTTGAAGGGATTGTGGGTCGGCGATCTCAGCGAGCAAGTCGGCCGCCAGAGCACGCAGGCTATGTGGGCCATTTCGAAGAATTGAAATGCCGAGGGCACCGCTTGATTTGGACCGTATTTTCGTGAGCGCGGCCAGTGCTAGGGCTTTGGACTGCAAATTGGGTGAGTCGCCAACGAGTGCCTCGAGCGCCGGTGCCGCCGCCTGGGAGCGAAGTCTGCCGAGATATCGTATCGCCAAATGTCGAATCTCAATCTCATCGTCCTCCAGCCTTTCGGCGATGAGGTCGGCTGCGGCGCTATCTTCTCGGACGATGGAGTCCAATGTGTCCATTGCCAACAATCGGACAGCAGGATCCCGATCGTTGAGTAGCGCGAGTACCGGCAGTAGCGCCCGCGTCGCGCCCAGCTTTTTGAGACCGGACAAAAGTAGCGCTTGAGACACTCGGCCCCGGTCCAGCTCCGCAATGAGCGCGTCGGTAGCCCGCTGGTCAGCGATTTGAAGAAGTATTTCTACCGTTGCAGTAGGATCGCCGGCGATTCGGCCTTGCAACTGCTCCAGCAGGGCGGGAACAGCGGCGGGACCAGCAATGTGCAGCGCTTCTTTGGCCGAGGAGCGGGTCTTTCGTTGTCCGAGCTCCTCGACGAGCGCTACCAATACGCGTTTTGAACTCGGATCCTTCGGGTGAGCCGCAGCGATCTGTGCCAAGCTGTACGAAAGTTTCCCATGCAGCGCGCTGTTGGAATGGGAGTGTGCGGACATCAGACGCGGCAGTGCAGCTAAAGCTTTCAGGTTTCCCAGTGAGGTGATGGATGCCAACTCAACTCGATCGTCGCGGCTGTCCAATGAGCGCAAGAGAGCAGGAGTCGCCGATAGGTCACCGAGATCGCCGATTGCCTCGTGGGCGGCGATGCGAACTTTCACGCTGGGATCCTTGAAAAGCCCGACTAGGGGAATTACCGATCGCTTGTCGCCAAGTTCTTTGAGTTGCATGACGGCAGCCAAACGAACGTCCGACTTCGGGTCCTCCAGCCTAGTCACCAATGGCACGATTACTGAGCTGCCGCCAATCATGCCCAACGCATTGGTGGAGCGCAGACGAATTTTAAAATCCGGGTCTCCGAGAGAGCGAACCAGAGCGGGAATTGCTTCCGTGGCTTTCATCTCGCCCAAAATGTCAGCTGCGGCCTCTTTGCTGGCGCTGTCCGGCTCTGCTAACCACAGAATCAGAATCGGAATCGCCTCGGCCACCTTGTTGTTGGCTAGGGCTCGTCCGGCTTCAGTGCGCACGTTGATGTTTTCATCAGAGAGTGCATCGAGCAAGAACTCCTTTGTCCACTCTGTCGCGTAGTTGCGCAAACTGCGAACCGCCTTGAGTCGAAGTTGCGGATCCTCAGACGAAAGTCCATCGGCGTCGATTGCGATCCGCCCCAGCCAATCAAAGGCATGAGCTTGGTCGGCAGTGAAACGAGGAAGTGCTAGGAATAGACAGAGGCTAAGTAGGATCTTCCCGCGCATATTCCCTATTTATAGCGTGTGTAACTGCAATGTGACAATGAATGGCGATCAGAAACGCTCTCAAGTGCGAGGCAGAGAGCGGTAGCGATCATTGAGTCGTAGTGGCAGGCGGATCATTGAGGCACCGTCGCAGGCTGCTGCTGGGATGCAATCTCTACTTGCAGCAACTTGATCGCCCGATGGGTCGCTCGCTCTATTTTGGCGGGGATTTTCAAGCCCAGCAGTGTCCGATAGTGGCGCAATGCACGTTTGTACTCGTGCATTTTCACCAAGAGCGCAGCCAGTGTGACCCGGGCACGCGCCGATTTTGGAGCGATCGCAACGGCCCGTTGCAAGGCAGTCAGCGCCGCGGGAAGGGCGCCCGAGCGAGCCCGTAGGATTCCCAGATCGTGCCATACAGGTGCTTGTCTTTCTCGGTGCGTTAGGCTCAGTAGCATAAGTTCCATCGCGCCCTCGTATTCCCCCCAAAAACTAAGCGCTGAGGCCATTTCTTTGGCGGCGTAGGCTGCCGATGTGGAGTCGCCAGCACTGTCGATGGCTTGTTGATAGAGTTTGCGGGCCGCGTGGTAGTTGCGGGATCGCTCCGCGTCTTGTGCTTGCAGGACGAGACTCTCAGTATCGTGGCCGACAGTTGCCTGTTTGGTAGGCGGCGTATGCCCAGCGCAGCTTGCAAAGACCAGCAAGAGGATGGCAGTCCGCAGGGCCACTGAGGCCTTTCCACCCTTCTTTTTGGGCACGGGTCTGGATCGCGATGTTTCCCGAGAATATGATGATTCCATCATGAAGATTAAATCGCTAACGCAACTCCTTCTCACCCACGGCAAATGTACTGAAAAGAACGGCGAATTTTTGGTCGAGGATGGCAAGGCTGTGACTTTCTTCGCCAGTCTCGGACATGAAACACTCATGGTGGAATCTGTGGTGAAAATTTCGTTTGATGAGGATGGGATGGTCCTGGCAACAACAGAGAAGGGGGACCTCTTTGTACTGAGTGGTGAAGGCGTATGCTCACTTAAGTTTGGTAAAGCGGCAGAAAAACGACGAACCGGCATCATTTAGTTCTCTGTACCCCTACGCTTTGGTCGGAGGCTTTTTCCTGGTCACAAATGGTCCGGCCACGAGCGGCGAGGTAAAGGTCAGCTCTTCATCGGTCGAATCCGAGGGGCGCACGGCCTCCGTAGGCATTGGAACCGCACGCCTTACTGTCACATCTTCAAGGGGACGTGAGCGTGATCGGCTGCGTTCGGGGTGGGTTGAGGGAGGCGGGCCGATTACCATTTCGCCCGGACGAAGCCCGTCTTGGCTGTCTGCTCGTTTGCTGATAGCTGTAGTGTGATTACCCGGTGATTCGTCGACTTGTCCGAGTGGGATGGTCGCGCGAGGAGGTGTTGGTGGTCCGTTGCGTGTGGGAGAAAGCGTCTCGATAGGAATGGGGGTTCGCGCGGTAGAAGTAGCATCAAGAGCGTCTTGCCATTCGTTGAGCCTTGTGGAGGAGGATGGTTTGCTCGGCGGCGTGTTGATCTTGTCGGACGGGAGGGCGGACGTGGGCTGTGATTTGGGTGTGTCGAGTAAGATGGGTTCAGACGCGAGGACCAACGCTTCGGCACGAACCTCACTTCCTTCAAGTACGGTCTCAATTTCGACCTCGGCAGGCTTTGCTTTGACCTCGGCAGGCTTTGCTTTGACCTCGGCAGGCTTTGCTTTGACCTCGGCAGGCTTTGCTTTGATCTGAGCAGCCTTCGCTTTGATCTCGCCGGGCTCAC
>JAESTW010000313.1 GCA_016763395.1 Kofleriaceae bacterium | reverse complement strand
AGGGTGAGTTTGGCGACCGGGCCGACGAAGGCTCTGAAATCCGTATTGGCAATTTCCCTGGTCCGGATGGTCCCATCCGCGCCGCATACGTAGTTCATGAGGGAGCTGCCGTTGTCGGCGGAGACATCTTTTGGCCCCTCAATTCGGCACAATCGATCCAGGCTGTGGCGGCGGGACCATTCACTCGCTGGCCAGGTGGCGTCGTCGCCTACGACAACTCGATTAACAACTCGGCTTTCGAAAAAGGCGTTGCTGCATGGAACGCCGTAAGCGACCAGACCGGAGTTAGTCTTGTTCCTCGGACAAACCAAAGCAACTACGTCAAAGTAGTCGAAAAAACCGGGTGTTACTCGTATATGGGTGTCACAGGTGGCGCCCAAGATCTCAGCCTTGGAACTGGTTGTTACAAAGCCCAGGCAATCCACGAAATCGGACACGCCATCGGTATGATGCATGAGCATACTCGCGCCGATCGAGATAGCTACATCCGTTTTAACTACTCTAACCTGGTCGGTGGCAAGGACAGCAAGTTCGCTCGCATCAACTTGGCGATTACCCAAGGCTCGACCAACTATTCTGCGTACGACTTTAAATCCATCATGCACTATCGCACGAGAATTACCGATACGCGTTTTATCATCGATCCGGACATCCCTCTCTACCAAGTGATTGGCAATGGCCCAAGCTCGGTTGACAATAACGAGCTCAGCCAAAACGACATTTCTGGAGTCCGAGCCATGTACCAGGGCTATGGCGGAGATACTGGCGGTGGTACAGAGCCGGATCCGGATCCGCCCGAAGAGACCTGCAGCATTGCTCCTTGTGCTCCGTACGGCATGGGCAATGGCGATTGCGAAACTCTGAGCACCGGCGACTTTAAGTGTGAAAGTGACTGCCTGAAAAAAGTATACACCTGTGGCAATACTACCCCGCCACCGGACGGAGGAGATACCTTACCTTCTGGCTACCAGTACTGTGCTGATGGCAACGAGTACTTCCCAAGTAGCTATCGCTGCGACGGTATTGACGATTGCCAAGACTCCTCGGACGAGGCCAATTGCGGCACCTCGGGTGGCTCTAGTTACGGCAGCTGCACGGTGAGTGGCCAGCAAGGAAGCTGCATTGACACCTCCACCACGACTTGTTTTAGCACCTTGTACACCGGCTACTGTCCGGGCGGCAACGAAATCCGCTGCTGCCTCTAGCGAGCCTCAGCCTGGCGACTAGTTCGATACCAATAAAAATGGCGCCCCGAATATCGAGGCGCCATTTCTTTGTTCAAACGTCAAACGTCAAACGTCGAGTTGCTACTTGGCTGGACTTGCGCCCGCACCTAGCTTATTTAGCAGTGCGGGAACATCGATTCCCATGAGGCTCTTGAGCTGCTCAGAAGTCACCGCCGCTTTGGTCGCCAAATCACCGCCGCTGGTGTTCAGGTCGCGGTCAATAAAAGTCACCTTGTCGATTGGCAGGTTCGACACTGTACTCATAAGTGAACCAACAAGACCGTTGAGCTTTTGCGCCACCACAATCTGTCTCGCGCTATTGCCGGACTTGCGCCATGTCTCGGACAACTGAGTGAGCGCTTCGGCAGTCGCTTTGCCCTCTTCCACAACTTGCGCTGCGTTACCACGAGCGATTTCGATCTTTAGCAACCGACGAGCTTCCGCAGGTTTAATCTCATCAGCCAAGAGTTGAAAGCGAACCTGATCGAGACGCGCATGTTGCACTTTCAAGTCGGCAGTTGCACGAGCCACGGCTGCTGTAACTTCACCGCGCTGCTCGGCGATCATCGCTTCTTTACGAGTCGTTGCATCGACGATCCGCTTCTGCGCAGTCGCCCGCTCTAGAGCGATCTGAGCGTCGACACGTGCAATCTCTTGAATCTCAAAGTTGCCAGCGCTTTTCTCGGCCGAGATAGCTCGGTTCTCCGCTTCCGCAATCCGTGAACGCATAAGCAAGTCGGCCGACTGCTTTCGTCCGAGAGAATCGAGGTAGTTGCGATCATCGGACACGCTCTGAATCTTCAGTGTGTCGAGTTCAAGCCCAAGTCCTCGCAAATCGCGATCTGCTTCCGCCAACAAAGCCTGGCCAAACTTCACTCGATCTTGGTTCACTTCTTCTGGAGTCATCGTCGCCAAGACGCCACGAAGGTTTCCCTCGAGCGTTTCTCGAGCCACTCGCATGATTTCTTCCCTAGGCTTGCCTAGAAGTCGTTCGATGGCATTGGCCAAAGTTCGCTCTGTACTTGCAATCTTGACGTTGGCAATTCCCTCAACGTTCAGTGGAATGCCGCCCTTGGCATACGCGCCCTGCACTTTCAGCTCGAGAATCATGATGGTCAAATCCAGATGATCAACCCGTTCCATAAGAGGAATTCGGATACCACGACCACCTTGAATCAGGCGATACCCAAGCTCACGACTGCCACGAACCGGATCAGGGACCGTTCGTGTTGTGCCCGAGAAGATAAGAACTTCGTTGGGCGGACAAATGTAGATAAGTTTGGATACAACAAGCGCGAAGACCAAACCGGCCAGTACCAATGCTCCTAATATTATTCCAACGACTACCATGATTGACCTCCTTCAGTGCTTGGCTTTGTAGGTTTGGGTGTTGCCGCAATACGTGCAGGGATTGGCCTCATTGGCGGCGTTGTGCCACCGCCTCCACTACTACTACTACCGCTACCGCTGAGTATGTCTTTAATATTGACGCCGAGTGAGCTATTGATTTGCCCCATCAAGGCAGTAACGGTTGCCGGATACGAAGAAGCGTATGCAGCCATGGTTTTCCCGTCACCTGAGTCGATCAGGTTAACTTCGCGTACCTTCATACTCTTGGCTGCGTTGACGACTTCTCCGAAGATGCCATCGAGGTTTTGTAGCACGTACATGTCCATGGCTCGTCCGTCTGTGGAAGTCCATGCCTCTGCGACAACCCGCAGCGCTTCCGCACTTGCGCGTCCATCTTCAACAATCTGCGCCGCATCGCCCGAAGCGTCGAGTTCTTTCACACGCCTTGCAGTCTCAGCTGGAATTGTCACCTCTGCGGACAAACGCAATTCTTCCGGCTCACCACGAATTTCTTGCAGTTCTTTCTCTGCCAGCGCGCGGGCTTCTTGCGCCGCCGCCTTTGCCTTTGCCTCTTCGGAGTTGGCTACCGCGTTCAGTTCCGCCTTAATTTCGCGAAGCTCGTTGGTTTTGCGAACGATATTGGCCTCGGCATTTGTCCGGGCCACTTGAGATCGCGCCTGGGCTGCAGCTTCAGACTCTTGCGCCGATCGCTCCGCATCAGATTCGGCGACTTCTGCGATTCGCAGCGCTTCGGCGATTTGCTTTCGTCCGATACTCTCCAAATAGTTCCGGTCATCGGCAACGTGCTGGACTTTTAGCGTGTCTAAGTGAAGTCCCAACTGTTGCAAATCCTTCTCCGCTTCTTCCGTCAAACGGTCCGCAAACTTGAGACGACCCTCGTTGACCTCCTCTGGAGTCATACTCGCAACGACACCACGAAGATGTCCTTCCAAGTT
>JAESTW010000026.1 GCA_016763395.1 Kofleriaceae bacterium | reverse complement strand
TGCCCAACACTGGTAGCACGGTGATACAATGCCGGGAATGACCGGGAGCGCAGACGGAGCGGCGGATTCACTCATAGGGACGCTAGTGGCAGATCGCTACATGGTGGAGGCCCACCTGGGGGAAGGTGGCATGGGGTCGGTCTATAGGGCACGTCACGTAACCCTCGACAAGTTGGTTGCACTCAAGGTGCTCCACGCAGAGTTCTCTCGCAAGGAGGACTTTGTCCGGCGGTTTTTATTGGAGGCCAAGGCCGCCTCTCGAATTCGCAACCAGCACGTAATCGACATCACGGACTTTGGCACAACCGATGAAGGCTACGTGTTTTTCTCAATGGAGTTTTTGGCTGGCAAAGACCTCCACAATCTCTTGGGGACCACTCTTGCAGACGGCGGGCTATTGCCGTGGGACCGGGCGTGCGGGATTTTTCTGCAAATTTGCGAGGCTCTCTCGGCAGCGCACGACAAGGGAATCATTCATAGAGACCTGAAGCCAGAGAATGTTTTTCTCGTTGACGGCACAGGCAAGCAGGACTTCGTCAAGCTCCTGGATTTTGGTATCGCCAAAGTAGAGCAGGCCGAAGGCGAAGAGGATGGCGAACGCAAGCTAACCAAAACCGGGATGCTCTTTGGTACCCCCGAGTACATGGCACCCGAGCAAGCTCGCGGAGAGAAGCCTGATCATCGAGTAGACGTCTACGCAATGGGCTGTTTGCTCTTTCAGTTTCTTACCGGCAACGTACCTTTTACTGGGGAAAGCTTCATGGCGATCCTCACTCAGCACATGATTGAGCCGGTCCCTGCGATAAGCGCTGAACTTCTGAGCTTGTCCGGGGCACCACAGGGCATACTGGAAGTTATCGACAAGGCGTTGGCCAAAGATCGAGATGAGCGCTATGGCTCGATCGCCGTGCTCGCTACTGCTGTCGCCAATGCCGGACAAGCAAAGACTCGGATGGAGTCTGCGGTTACAGCAGAGGCCAGTCGGGGCGATTCGGGGGGAGCCAGGACAGGTGTCGGTCCAAGCGAGGGACAGGCTAGGCACGTAGAGGCCGTCGCGCCTCTCGACACGAGAGCGCACGACGGCCCATCAGGATCAAAGGCCAAATACGCCTATGGTGCGATTGCTGCGCTTGCAATCGGAGTAGGTGCGTTCATCGCAACTTCTGCGGGTAGCTCCAGTTCGGACGAAGCGCAGTCGGGCGATGCACCGGCAACGTCCTCCCCAGCAGTGCCGTCTTCAATAGTACCGGCAGTACCAGGTAACACGGTGGTTCAGCCAGGCGAAAAGACGAAGGCGCCAGTCCTTGATGTCGCGACCGAAACGGAAGTCGAAGCTGCTACTGAGGTTCTTGTTGAGCCGGCGTTGACTGAAACAGATCCGGTAGAAGCGATAGACTCGGGGAAGAGTGGCGATCGCAAAAAGACTGGACGGAAGCACTCTCGGACGTCGAAACAGGACTCCAAGGACAGCAAAAAACAGGGCGCCGAAGACGCGAAGAAGGCGACTTCGACCGTCAAGAAGGACCCTGGTGGCAAAGTCAAGATCGGTGACGTAGACACCATCTCAGATTTTCCCTCCGAATAGTTAGGGCCCCCTTTGGCGTAGCGCGGAACAGGGTGCCAAAACTACTCTGGTACCCACGTCTGGGCTCGAAGCGCAGGGAGGAATAACCAGACGTTCCTGGTATTTCCCCTCATGTATTCCAGGGGGCTCATGGGTGTCTTCCCGACGAAAGACACCCAAGCCACCTAGCGTCGGGCGCGCTCTACTACAACTGAACGCTCGCGGAAGGTGAGGCCAGTGCATGTATCGATGACCGTGTCCGCCGCTTCCTCGGTTGCCCGGACATAGGAATGAGTGTTTCGGAGTGTGATCCGACCAATCCCATCTGCAGACTCGCCCAGCGCTTCTGCCAGGAAGTCCCGTATGTCGTCCGCGTTGGCATCTTCACGTTTGCCTAGGTTCACAAAGAGTCGGACGGGGTGTGTGTCCGGCGTTGTATCCGCTTCCGCAGTCCCGCGACCTTCAGACTCGGAGGAGTCTCGTTTTCCTCGCCTGCGTTTTTTGCGCCCATTGGCTTCATCCTCGCCGTCTTTACTTGGCTCGGGGAAGGCCTGCGAAGAAGCGGCATCAAACACGTGGGTCTCGTCTTCCTCAGGAGGATCAGTGTGTTTGGTGTCAGCCCAGGCTTCCCAAAACTCTGCGTGGGCGCCGGGGGTAGTACGCGCGCGCCGTGCTCGCGCCGGTTTTGCCGTCTTGGCGGGGGCGGTTTCCTGTGCGCTGGCATTGTCATTGGAAGACTCGTGTTCTTCCTCTGCGTATGCGCCTCTCCGACGTCTCCTGCGCTTTCGCTGAGGCTTCTCGGACTCAGTGTCAGCAACCTCTCCGTCGGCAGCCTGCGCCGTCGAACTCGTCGCTTCTTCCTTGGCCGTGTCCGGCTCTTTCACGTCCGAGGTGACAATGGTCGCTTCTTCGCTCGCACTGTTTGCCCGTACATCTTCGCTCTCCAGACTCACTGGCGTAACTTCGCTTGCAGTACTCACTACCGCTTCGCTTGCAGTACTCGCTACCGTAACTTCGCTTGCAGTACTCACTACCGTAACTTCGCTTGCAGTACTCACTACCGCTTCGCTTACTGCCGGTGCGGGCTGTGCATCATCGTTTGTCGCCCGAGCCTCCACGACTTCCCGGGGAGTAGAGCCCTCGTAAGCGCCCGGCCTTCGTCTGCGTCTTTTGCGCCGGGGCCGTTCCTCGTTGGAATCGGGCGTTTCTTTTGCCTCTGGATCCGCAACTTCTACAGATACTTCAGGCTCCGGCGACACTGCTGTGTCCTCACTGGCGGCCTGTGTTGTGTCCGATTCAACTACTTCGTCTTCTCGATGCCTTCGGCGGCGTCTGCGCTTGTGCTCTCCACCGTCCTCGGCATCAGAACGCACGGATTCGCTGCGAGGTGATTCGCTGCGAGGTGATTCGCTGCGAGATTCACTGCGAGGTGATTCGCTGCGAGATTCACTGCGAGGTGATTCGCTGCGAG
>JAESTW010000312.1 GCA_016763395.1 Kofleriaceae bacterium | reverse complement strand
ATGGCAGAAAAACTCTTAAAGTGGGACACTGATGAAGACTGGTGGCAAGCCTGTCCGAGTCTACAACGGCACGAGGGAAAAGTCCGGCCTGTAGTAACGCATCTGCACATCGACAGGGCAACTCAGTCCTTCGAGATGGAAGTGGAGTGGACGCACTCCTACGAGGCAGAACAGCACATTCGAGCCATCGGGCAAAGCAGTAGCCCCGTGTGCTGGACGCTCAGCGGCTTTGCCTCCGGGTACGCATCTGCGCTGATGGGCCAAGAGTGCATCGTCGAAGAAACCGCGTGTGTTGCGATGGGCGACCCTGTCTGTAAAGTGGTCGGCCGGACTAGCGCGAATTGGGGCGAGCGCGGGCAAGAACTCGCAAGTGACTATCGGGGACGACACTTGTCCGAAGAGCTAGAATTACGCGAGCAATTACTTCGCAAAGAGCAGCTTGCGTTGGCGCGGCGAGAGCAGGCGCTATCAAGCGCGCAGCACAGGTCGACTTCGAATGGCTCCAATTCCGAGAACCCGGCGATGGCAAAAATATTCGAATTGTGCAGTGCCGTCGCTGGCGCGGACAATACAGTGCTAATCACCGGAGAGAGCGGTACCGGAAAAGAGAGGATCGCGCTCCGAATCCATGAAGAGAGCGGTCACAGACACGGTGATTTCAAAACTATAAACTGCAGCGCCCTGCCCGAGTTTTTGCTGGAGAGTGAACTCTTCGGAACCAGCGGTTCATCTGCGACAATCTCTCAGTCAGCCACCCCGTCAGAGAAGATTGGCCTTTTCGAGCGGTGTCGCGGAGGCACACTCTACCTAGACGAAATTAGTGAGATATCCAACGCCACCCAGGTCAAACTCCTGCGTGCCTTACAGGAGAAGGAAATTTGGCCCAGCGGCGCCACTAGCCCAACTGCCATTGATGTCCGACTGCTTGCAGCGACCAGTCAAGACCTAGAGAAACTCGTGGCGTCTGGACGTTTCCGAGCCGATCTTTTCTACAGTCTCAACATTGTCTCCATCGAAGTTCCGCCCCTGCGTGCGCGTCCCGAGGAGATATTGCCACTAGCACGGCAATTCGTTCTCGCGTCTTGCGCCCGAGGCAATTCCGCACCGAAGTCCTTGTCCGCAAGCGCTGCCGAAGCCCTGAGCGACCACCCTTGGCCGGGGAATATTCGCGAACTGCAAAACGCGATGGAACGAGCGGTCATCCTCTCGGGTTGCCTTAGCAAGATTGAACGAGAACACCTGCCGCCCAGTATCTCCAGCGTATCTGGTGACATCGCCAAGGTCCGTTTTGACCAAGTTCTCACCATTGCTGAACTCGAGCAGCGTTACACCTTGGAGGTCTTAGGCCGATACAAGGGCAATCGAACACGAACCGCCAAAGCACTCGGTATCGGCGCAAATACCTTGTGGCGCAAACTCAAAAGCTGGGGTGTTCCTCCTGCTCGTGGCGAAGAACTTATCTGATAGGGACTGGCCATGGTACGGCCGCTGGCCAAAGATAAGGGTGTAGTTATAGGTCTTTTATTTTTCCCTGTGCCCTGAGGCCTGGTAGGTTGGCCGCTCCTATGATTCCCGCCAAAGTCTACCACTTTCGAGAACCGGCAGCCGCAATTATCGGTTTTCAAGAACTCGCCAAACGAGGTGTGACTCCGCGCGGTGTCATGTTCATCGCCCTTGATACTCGGGGCGAATGCCACGTCGCAATCCCAGACGATACCGCCAAAGTTGCGGGGCTCAGAGTCGGTGACAAGATGACCTGCAAGACTCCCTGGGAAGGTCGCTACTTTCATTTTGACGCGATTCACAGACTCCCTGGTGATACCGTTTTGTGGAATGGTGACAGACGCCTTGATGACACCGGCAGTGCTGCAGAGATAGCGTACGGAGTTGCCAATTGGCTCGGACGCATGAATTCCAAAAATGTGTTCTTGGGATGTACCCCTCATCAACCAGGTTCTTGGTGGATGTCCGGCGAACGCGATCCAGTTGACGATTTGCACGCTGCCGGCCTCGTCGATACAGTGGTAACGCAGAGCGGGCTCTTGGCCAGACGAATCGGAGAACCCGATCTATTCCACCTCGACTTTGCCCGTTTGCGGAGTCATGGAGTTCGCGGAGGATGGACTAAGGTCTATCAAAGCTCTCTTGGTAATGTTCTTATGATCGAGCGCCGGGTGATAAACTACTCGCTCGTGCTCACCTGCGAAGACGGCCTAATCGAAATTGACATCTCGAACTTGCCAGAAGTCGTAGTCGAAAAACAAAAGACCCGGACCGAGGGAATGGACCGAGGGCTGGGAGTCGTGGGACGTATCGATGGCGGTAGCTACGCAGTCTGTCATGGAGATGTCGAGCCTTGGGGGTTGGCCAACGTGACCCCCGCAGAGCTCGTTGGCTCGTCAAACGACGACCTGAGTGATCTTCCCCGAGCCATTGCTGCTGCTCGGCCAAGTGACTAACATCATTACTACTTTCGTCACTCTAGCCCTGCCGAGACATACCATTCCCTAAGTTTGGCTACATTTATCGTCCGCCAGCGGCCAAAATTGTTAATAATGTGGGTTCATTCTGTCTACCCAATCCACATTCGCAATTGCTCTGGCAACACTACTAGTTGCTAGCTGTACCGTTGAAGCTCCCTTGGGTGGCGATCTTCGGCCGAGTTATGAAGTGGTAGTCGACACGCCAGCGCAATTGCGCAATGAGGTCGACCTTCTCTTCGTTGTCGACAACAGTGCCAATATGGCTGCCCGACAACGCGAACTTTCTCGCAGCCTCAAGCTCGTGTTTGCCAAACTCGCCTTTGGCCGAGGTCTTCCCGATTTACACATCGGGGTTGTCACCACGGACATGGGTATCGGCGAGTATGCGACTGCGGATTCTCAGTGCAGCGAGGCTGGCCAAGGTGGGCGGTTGCGACTGGCCGCGGCCGATTGCGGAATTGAAGATGACTTCTTAGTCGTTAGAGCAGACAGTAGCGGAATTCTCTCTTCCAACATGGCTGGGAACGAGGGAACCGACAAGCTGCGAAGCCAACTCTCCTGCATGGTTGAGCGAGGTGAAAGTGGATGCGAGTACGAACAACCCTTAGAGGCAATGCGAACAGCACTGCTTTATCAGGACGGCCAAGCAAAGAAGTTCGTCCGGCGCGATGCGGTTCTCGCCATCGTTATCATGACCGACGAAGACGACTGCTCCGCTTTCGACCCAGCGCTTTTTGACCCAGAGAATCCTCACTTCAGAGGCGATGATCCCAACTTTCGGTGTTTTCAGAGCGGTGTAATTTGCAATGGCGATGACGTCTATCAACCCGGACGGCGAGATGGCTGCAAGCCTTGGGATGACTCCCCGTACATTTCGCGGGTTGCTGAGTACACTGAGTTTTTAGCTCACCTCAAACCCGATCCTCGTGACCGCATTGTCACTGCGATCATCGGGGACTCTCGAGAAGTAGGAGTGCAACTAGGAAAACGTGCGGATGCGGAACTTGTGCCTACCTGTGAAGACAATAGCGGCGCGGCGATCTATCCCGGCATTCGTTTGAGCTCCTTCGTCAATACATTTGGAGAACGCGGCCTTGAGACCTCCTTGTGCCAAGCTGGTGAAGGTGAGTACCTCAGTGATATGGTCCGCAAAATTCGCTCTAGCCTGGGTACCACTTGTCTCGAAGGGCCAATCAAAGATGTCGATTTGGAAACCCCGGACAGGCAAGTAGATTGCTTCGTCTATCAACAAGTTGACGACAAACGAGAGAGCCGGACGTATTTGAGCGCCTGCGACAAACCAGGTGATTTGGCGAACTCGTCTATTCTCCCTTGTTACTCGATTCAGACTGGTGGGGAAGCGTGCGACACCCGCACACAGCTCACCTTGCAGGTCTATGGCAGCGCAGCTCCAGCGGCGAAGGGCATGCATACAATTGCCGAGTGCCAGGTTGATAGCTACTGACAAATACCGGACATTTCTGTCAGACATTTACCATCTATAGCCGCTTTACACCCCGCAGCACCCTCTATTGTAGATGGCACGGTGATTGTATAGTTTGGGCTGCATGAATCTCAAAATCGCTAGCGCCCTTCCGATGCTTTGT
>JAESTW010000311.1 GCA_016763395.1 Kofleriaceae bacterium | reverse complement strand
CCTCCAGCTCAGGGGCAGTATCAGCAGCCTCCAGCTCAGGGGCAGTATCAGCAGCCTCCAGCTCAGGCCCAGTATCAGCAACCTGCTCAAGCTCAGTATCAACAAGCCGCCGCGTCTCAGGGGTTCGGACAAGGTCCGGCTCAGGCGATGGGTGCAATGGGCGCGCCTAACATGGCAGGACTGGGAGGCGGATTTGAGCGGCAAGTTCCGTCCGATGTGAGCATTGGTAGTGAACGCCTGCGATTTATTCGCATGACCTACTTACACCTCACGGCTGCAATTTTTGCATTCGCGGGGCTCTCGTGGCTCTTGATGAACAACGAGACTCTAATCAAGGTCGTTTCGAACCCCGTTCTGAAGTTTGCCCTCGGTGGACGATGGCATTGGCTGGCATTTATGGGCCTTTTTGTTGCTGTTGGCTATGCAGCAGATCACCTAGCGCAACGGCGTGGTTCCAAAGGCATTCAGTATTTGGGCCTCGGGCTCTACGTTGTCGCAGAGGCGGTAATTTTCTTACCACTCTTGTATATCGCTCAGCTCAAAGGCGCAGAAATCATGGCTAAAGGTGGCGGAGACCCACACTTTATTCGCGACGCAGCCTACCTGACATTGGGACTTTTCGGAGCCCTGACCGCATCGGTTTTTGTCACCAAGAAGGACTTCTCCTTTATGCGCAGTGGCCTGATGATGGGTGGCGTTGGAGCATCCGTTCTAGTCGTCATTGCCATTATGGGTGGCTTTAACTTAGGAATCATCTTTTCATTCGTCATGGTAGGCCTGGCCGCCGGATACGTTCTCTACTACACATCCCAAATATTGGCGCACTACGATACCGACAGCTACGTTGCTGCATCCTTGGCATTGTTCTCAGCCGTCGCGCTGATGTTCTGGTACATGATTCGTATTCTAATGTCGCTACGAGATTAGGTCTTCTAAGGGCGCGGTATTTAGTGGCTCATGGTGTTCGAATGACCATGAGTCGCATTTCGCTCATGTCTTCCATGGCCCAGCGGATGCCTTCGCGTCCGAGGCCACTCTCTTTAACGCCGCCATATGGCATGTTGTCGACCCGCCAAGAAGGTACGTCTCCGATGATGACACCTCCGACCTCCAGGGTATCCCAGGCCTTTTGCGCCTTGTAGAGGTCCCGCGTAAAGACGCCCGCTTGC
The DNA here is from genome assembly GCA_016763395.1 of Kofleriaceae bacterium. Lineage (GTDB taxonomy): Bacteria > Myxococcota_A > Polyangia > Haliangiales > Haliangiaceae > NORP324. Next base: position 9,581 of record JAESTW010000311.1, on the reverse strand, counting down.
AGTCCAAAGACACTGTCGTTGACTTGAGCTAGCGCATCGTCAAAGTCGCTAAATAGGGTGAGTACGGCGACCGGGCCAAATGCCTCTTGGCAAACCAGTGGCGCTGAAGCCCGGACCCGCTCAAGAAGTGTCGCCTCCAACATGGCGCCCTCACGTTTACCGCCGCAGAGAAGGGTTGCTCCTTCATCAATAGCGGACTGAATCCAACCTTCAAGTCGGATCGCCTCAGCCTCGGAGATCATCGGACCGATAAAGGTATCTTCATGCAGCGGGTCACCCTTGATTAAGACCTCGCTTTTGGCAATGAGTTTTGTCCGAACTTCTTCGTAGATCGACTCGTGGATAATGATGCGCTGTACACCAATACAGCTTTGTCCACTTTGGTAAAACGCGCCGACAATGATGCGCTCTACCGCATCGTCGATGTCAGCATCTTCGTCAACGATGACGGCTGCATTGCCTCCCAGCTCTAGCGTGACCTTCTTTTTGCCGGCTTTAGCTTTTAGCTTCCAGCCGACGTCCGGAGAGCCGGTGAAACTCAGGAGTTTGGGCCTGGGATCTTCGGCGAAAGCTACCGCTGTCTCGCGTTTGCAGGGGAGAATCGAGAAACTGCCCTCTGGCAAATCGGTCTCGGCCAAGACTTCGCCAATAAGAATTGCTCCCAAAGGTGTCAAACTAGCCGGTTTGAGCACAAATGGACAACCCATGGCGATGGCCGGAGCGATTTTGTGGGCCGCCAAATTGAGAGGGAAGTTGAAGGGAGTAATGAAAGAGCAGGGGCCGATTGGAACGCGCTTCCACATGCCTCTGTAGTTGGCCGCGCGCGGACTGATGTCTAGCGGCATGACCTCGCCATAGATTCGGACAGACTCCTCCGCAGCCACGCGGAAGGTGTCGATGAGCCGGGAGACCTCGCCGCGGCTATCTTTGATTGGTTTGCCAGCTTCGATACACAGAGCATAGGCCAGCTCGTCAAAGCGCTCTTCAAAGCGCCGGACACAGTGCATGAGAACATCTTGGCGCTTGTACGCCGGCCATGCTGCCAGTGGTTTCGTAGCAGATACTGCCGCTGCGATACCCTGATCGATCGCCGCCGCGTCCGCCATCGCCACCCGAGTTGCGGGAGCGCCGGAGAACTTGTTTGTGACGACTAAATCCCGATTTGGGCTACAGGCTTTGTTGGCGAGATAGTAGGGATAATTCTGTCTTAGTTTCATGGCTTGAGTCTCCGCTTTTTGATTCCCCACTGCCTGCCTCTACTTGTCGGCGAGTTCGTAATCGATGAGTTCAGCAAAACGCTCATAGGGCTGCGCTCCGCTCAAGAAACGTCCGTTGACGAAAAATGCCGGAGTGCCATTGACTCCCAAACGCTCCGCCTCGGCCAGTGAGTCTGCCACGATCTTTGCAGTGTTGCCATCATCGAGACAGCTATCAAAGGCCGCCTGATCCAAGCCAAGCTCTCCAGCGTAGGTTTTGAGCTGAGGGATTTCCAATGCTCGCTGGTTGGCAAAAAGCTTGGCGTGCATCTCCCAATATTTACCCTGCTTTTGGGCGCAGTGAGTCGCCTCAGATGCTTTTGGGGCCTGGGCATGAGAAGGCAAGGGCAAGTCACGATACACCAGCCGTACCTTGTCGCCATAGGTACTAACAATTTTTTGGACTGTAGGCTCTGCCTGGCCACAGTAGCCGCACTCAAAGTCAGAGAACTCGACGATGGTTACAGGAGCCGTGTCCGGGCCTTTACTTTCGCCAGTCGTATCGACGTCAAAAACCGGAGGAAGCAATATCGGCATGGTCAATTTGACGTCCGCTTTAGCTCGTAATGAAGCGCGATAGTTGAGCATGGCGCCCTGTTGCTTCTTCTCATTGATAAAGTTCGATAGCTCGGACTTCACCTCTTCATAGGGCGGCAGTGGTTGTCCTTCTGCCACCGCCTGCTTGTAAAACTCCAGCATCTCTTCCTGGGTAACAGGTTCAGCTCGGACGTGAGTCCCGATGAACTCTTCAATCGACTGGCTCGATCCCTTCATCTCTGCATCCAAAAGGCGCTTGTCGATCATTTCTGCGAGAGCTTGTTGCTGCAAATCTCGAATTTTTTCTCGGTATTCTGCTTCTGCATGAAGTAGAGAAATGTGACTTTTCTCCATGAGCTCCGAGCAGAGAATGGCCTTGCCATCAATGGTGATCACCGCTTCACCAGGAGCCATCTCGAGTCCAATCCCACACTGAGTGGGCTTCTCTTTTGGGCTTTCGGACACGACTGTTTTGGCAGCATTGGCCGTGTCGTTCCCGGATTTGCAACTTGCGAGACCAAGGCCAGCAACGAAAGAGAATACGAGGGGTAGCGTAGGGTTGTGAATCACCGCGCGACGCTATCACTTTGCCATGCGCTTTGCTTCCCCTTTCACACATGTGTGCTCAGCTCTTATGGAAGTGCCTCGCTACCCCATTGCTATCCATTCGTGTCGCATAGAGCAAGACACCGGGTGTTTCATACCTACCCATAGATACCCTAGACTTATGGCTATGGCTCCCCGTAGTACTCCTAGTTTTATTTTGCTTAGTACCCTTAGTGCGTTCGCCCTGGCATGCGGAGGTGGCTCTGGCGCTGCAGGTGGCGGATCCGATGTCGATGGCGGCGGGGATACCACAGGGGATGGCGGGAGCGTGCCAGATCAGGATGGCGATGGCCTGAGCGATGCCGATGAAATTACCGAGGGAACCGATCCAACCAACCCGGACAGCGATGGCGACGGACTCAGTGATGGCGATGAAATCACTCAGGGAACCGACCCTCTAAACCCGGACACTGATGCTGATGGGATTTTGGACGGCGACGAAATCTTCTTGGGAACGGATCCCAACATACCAGATGAGGCGTGCGTTGGCGTCGGTGCAGAGGCAACCTTGGCAACCAAGCCAGTCGACATTATTCTGGTGATTGATACTTCCAGTAGTATGTCCGAGGAAATTGCAGCAGTCGAGGCCAACCTAAACAGCAACTTGGCGATCCAGTTGGACGCGTCCGGGATTGACTACCGGATCATTTTGCTCGCAGATCATGGTAACCCAGATGTTCAAGGTAAATTCGGCATTTGCATCGATGCGCCACTAAGTGGGCACGATTGCGCAACTTTGAATGGTGATGACTTACCGATTGATGGGCCGAGATTGAAGCACTACCCGATTTATGTCGGCAGCAATGATGCCTACGATCGGATCTTGACCGACTTTGATTTGACCGATACAGGCGCGCGATACAACGTGGCTCCTGAAGGTGGATTTGTGCCGGCCCTCACTGAAGGGTACGGAGTATTTCTTAGAGAGGATGCGATCAAGGTGTTTCTCTTAATTACAGACGACAACACCGATGGCGCAGAGACGTGGTTGAATGCCGACTTTGACGACGCAATCCTGGCCATGTCACCAGCGCAATTTGGAACAGCGGCAAACCGCAACTACGTCTTCCACACCATAAGCGGCCTTGTCGGAAAAGACCCAGACTCGAGCATTCCTTGGTTGCCCACCGACGGGATCATCAATGGTGAGTGCGTAGGCGGTTCGGTCAACCCAGGTACCGAGTACCAAGAGTCGTCCAGACTTACCGGTGGTTTGCGATTCCCATTGTGTGCCAACGACAACTTCGACTCCGTGTTTCAGGTGATGGCTGTCAACGTCACCGAGGGAGCGTTGCTGGAGTGCTCGTATCAGCTGGAGCAGCCCGACAGTGGCGACTTGGATCTAGGTCGCGTGGTGGCGTATTTCACGGCTGGCGGCTCAACGACGCAGCAGAGCTTAGTGCGCGTCGACAACCAGGCAGCTTGTGTGGACCTCGGGTATTACATGACTGGAGGGGTGGTAAATCTCTGTCCGGCGACCTGTACATTGGTGACGGCAGATACTTCGGGGGAGCTGGACTTCCACGTTGCCTGCTCACTACTGGTGGACTAGCGTCTATTGTCTCATCGAGGCTAGGCCTCTTGATCGGCATAGCTCCCGACCACCAATAGCTTGCCGGGGCCAAAGTTGCTATGGTCCGCGCAACCATGAATCTCACATCAACAGGTATTCGCCCGGCACTCACAGCACTGATTTTGATGGGGGCAAGCGCGGCCTTTCCCGGCTGTAAAGGTGAACTCGAAGGCGAAGAACCCAAGACTGTAGAGGTCAAGAAGAAGTCAAATGTCATCAAGATTCAGACAGCGGTTATGCCCGGAAAGCATCTGGCTTGTGACGCTGTCTTCCCGGACGTCGCTGTTTTTACTGAGGCCCTAGGCACGGAAATCGGGTCCATTAAAGACAAGGGCAAGAACAACAGTTCCGCTACTTTTGTCTGTTCGGTGATTCGCGCTGGTGAGCAACCCGAGTCTGTAAAAGAAGCGAAAACTCTTGAAGAGAAGTACGCCAAGCTCGGTGTCTTGCCCGGCGACTCCTTTTGTCAGATAACTGCCTTTTGCTCACGAGCGACAAACAAAGACGAGTTTGAGAAAAAGTGCAAAGCGGACGGCAACCAAGAGGCAATCCTCGCTGGGGAGTTTGCTTGTTTGCGCGCAACCGAAAAAGCCGCTGAGTACTCCTACACCTACAAGTTCATCGACCCAGAAACCAAGTGTGTTGTCGAAGCCTTGGCAGGTCCGAGTGTAATCTCTCAGGATATCGTGAAGAATTGTGCGCTAGCAGCACGCAAGTCGATTACCGTCGCTGGTATGGCGGACCCCAAAGACTAGTCCACTAGTTCGGACAAAGGTCCTAAGGAACGATCGACCACACTTCGGTCGTTGCGGCAGGCCCCGCGCTCATTCCGCCAACGGTGAAAAGCCGCTCGCCACATGGTCCCATCGAACGGTGATCCATAGTGGCTGTGGGCTTGTCATCAACGCTGCCGACTTCGAATACGCCGTTTGCGTAGGTCAGAGTCGATGCTAGTGGAGTTGCCGCTTGGTTATTGTCGTAGCGCAGTCCGTCGAAGTTGTAGGGCTCGGCGGTTCCGCCATGAAACCAAAGAGTGCCATCTGAAGCAGTGCCGCCGGCTGCTCGATAGCGAGCGTCACCGGGATGTTGTCCGAGGTCAGTCCAGACAATGTCTGATGGCGACTCCGGGTTGAGAGTTGCTTTGAAGCTCTGGTTGACGATAGAAAAGCCGGCAAAGCCGCTGCCAACACCGTCGATGAAAACCAGCTCATTACCCGAGATCGCAGCGGAAGGGCCGAATACTGCTAGTCCAGGGAAGGGGGTTCCCATGGTCCAGGTGTTGTTCTCAACGTCGTAAATTTGTACGGCATCGACATTGGCGGTGTTGGACCAGCCTGAGACGACGACGATGTAACGATCGCGCCAGGCGACAACACCGGCATCATCAATAGCGATCGGCAAGTCTGCCAGGCTGTCCCACTGTCCGGTTCGCAGGTTGAAGCGCTGTAAACTTGTGTGACTGATCTCGGTTGAGCCATCTGCTAGCTCATATCCGCCGAGGAGATAGGGCTCACCGCGCAGTGCGACCGCATTGCTGGCAAGTCGTCCGGGACCGGGAATGTCCGGAAGAGAAATCCATTGGGTGTCGCCTTCACGCCAGCGAAAGGCGCGATTGTGAACACCTTCTTTGGTCAAGCTCGAGTCGATACCTAGCATGCTGTAGAGCATGCAACCGCCTTCGCTTTGCAGACCGACAAGGGAGTTATTGGATAGGGCCTCAGGCAGATCGATTCCGCGTGCCCAGCCAATTTGCGCGTCGGGAACGATGATTCCAGCGTCCGCGCTAGTTTTCGAATCGCCGCCGCATGCTGCACTACTGGCCGCAGCCAGAAGCAAAACTGCCCCGAAACGAAAACAAGACGCAGACCGATGAAGGCCGCGTCCCGTTTTACCGTAATCTAACAGTAGATTACATTCCGCAAGGGTTAGCTTCGCCACCACATGGGTTTGCTTCTTCTTCTACTGCTTCACATGGGTTAGCTTCGCATGGGTTAGCTTCTTCACATGGGTTAGCTTCGCATGGGTTAGCTTCTTCACATGGGTTAGCTTCACATGGGTTAGCTGTGTTCATGGTGTCGGCAGAATCGCTGCTTCCGCCACAAGCGACAAGACTCATCATACCAATTGCTAGGACTGCTGTTTTTACAAAATTCATAGTTCTTATTTCCTTAAAGAGATCGTATTGAGCTGTTTGTGAACCAGGGGAAGCAGCTTACAGCTCACTTCGAAACCTCTCAATGAATTTTGAGAGAGCCGCCCTGGGCAGAACGGAAACTACACCGACCTTTACCGTCAGTTAAAGGGCTGGAGGTGAAAAAATGACAATTGAAATGCTGTAGCTCACATACAAAGCGACACAAGCAGACATTCTGTGTAAACATGAATCACGTTTGTAATGTTTCTATGACAGTTTTCTGTTTAAATATCCGTAATTACATGCGTGTAATGTGAACTACGGGAGCTAGGACAAGATCGCCTGGTGCCGAAATAATGTGGGCGAGATTCCCAGATCCCGGTTTGATTGTCGCTTCTCCAGAGAAACACTGACGATCTCGATGAGGCTCAGAAACCGGTTGGCACTAGTCCGAGGGAATCGGAAGATGGCTTCAGACGAAAAACAGTTGGTTCGCTGGCCTAATTCTCCAATGACGCCTGCTAAGCTGCATCCACCGCTTTCGCGACTTCTTAGAATGACCAATAAAGGCAACAACAACGGCATGATTGCTACCGACGTCCTTGCCCCAACCCGAGTGATTGGTGGGAAGTACCACCTCGGCAAGGTGATCGGTGAAGGCGGAATGGGTGCGGTTTATGCGGCGCATCATCCCGAGTTGGGAGTTGAGGTTGCGGTAAAGCTACTCAATGACTCCAGCTTGAACAATCCCAACAGTTTGGCTCGCTTTCGACGAGAAGCGATGGCCATGGGAAAGATCAAGCACGACAATGTGATTTCAGTAATGGATGCTGGGACCGATGAGTCGGGCATTCCCTTCTTGGTCATGGAGTTGCTCGATGGTGAAGCTCTGTCAGCAACCTTAAAGCGCGAACGACTTTTGTCGCCTGGACTGAGCGCGTGGATTGTCTCAGAAGTTCTCGCAGGGCTTGGAGCTGCTCATGCGAAAGACATCGTTCATCGAGATTTGAAACCCGGCAATGTATTTATTGCAATTCAAAGTGATGGCAGTCGCCGAGTAAAACTCTTGGACTTCGGAATTTCCAAACTCGGTGATGCCTCGGCAACTCTCAATGTCACCGCAGCGGGCGCACTCGTCGGTACTCCCAACTTTATGGCGCCTGAGCAAATTCGGGCGATGGACCTCGATGGTCGTCTAGATTTGTATGCAACAGGGATCATGCTCTACCGCATGGTCACTGGCAATCTGCCCTATGTTGGTTCGGGAGCCGAAGAGCTGTACCGGCGTATTCTGTGCTCTGAGTGCAAGCCTCCGCGAGAAGTACGTCCGGAGCTAACGCAAGAGCTGGAAGACGTGATCATGAAGGCGATGCACGCCGATCGCGAAAAGAGATACCAGACAGCCTACGAATTTCGGGAGGCCTTGCAAGCCGCGGTTCCGACCGAGAGTTACGGGGTCGAACGACAAATGTCGACGGTTCGTCCGGTTTCACTTGGGCCCTCGCCTTCGATGACCAGCGGTACCAACTCTTCAGGTACGGGGACAGTCGATTTGCCCGGTGGCCACTACAATACCCCAGCAACCAAAGCATCCTCGCCTACTGCCTTGGGTGTTCACACCGAACTGCAAGTGCCCACGACCAAGACATGGCATTGGATCGCAGCGATTGGAATTATTCTGGTTGCGGTTGTCGGCGGAGTGCTCACCTATTCGCTTACTCGGAAGAACAAGACGGACGCGGAAGCAGCGAACAATTCGGCAGTGCAGGTGACCCCTCTTCTGGGAGATACCTTCTTTCTTGGCATTGCTAGGCACAAAGATCCGGACAAAATTCGTGCTGAACTAAAACCGTTGACCGACTACCTGTCCAAGCGGCTACAGCGTCCGGTTGAACTCAAGATTGTCGACAACTACGAGGGCTTCACTGGTCCACTGAAAGACGGCGAGTTGCAAATGGCAGCGATGTCCGCCGCAAACTATGTCCGGGCCAAAAGGGAGTTTCCCGGACTGACGATTTTGGCGACGCCAACGACAAAGTCGGGGCCTACCTACGGAGCCTATATTCTTTCGCGGGTAGACTCAGGGATCTCGACCTTGGCCGATCTGAAGGACAAGACATTTTGCTATACCAGCGAAACCTCAAGCTCTGGCTATCTCTATCCGCGAGCGGTCTTTCGTCAAGCGGGCATGAACCCGGACGACGACTTGAAGGCTCGTTTTACAACCGATCATATTGCATCCCTCCGAGCACTTGAAAAAGGTGGTTGTGACGGCGCTGCTGTTTACGACAAAGCTTGGTTAGAAGCGGGGAAGCACGGGCTAGACCCTGCTACATTCAGCGTGGTGAAGAGCACCGAGAGAGTGCCCTGGGATGCTTACTGCGTTGCTGATTCGCTGGATGCAAAGACCAAAGAGTTATTGGTTTCTGCGTTACTGGATTTGAAACTGGGCTCCGCATTAGCGATCGAAGTTTTGGATGACAACAATCTTCCCTTCAGCGGATTTCTGGAAGGCGACGATAGCCTTTACGAGCCGGTTCGAAGTTTAGAGAAGTACCTGCGCCTAGAAATACAACAGGGCAGCGGCCAATAGACTGGCAATCGCTACCCTGCCTACACCTAGACTTGATACATATATAGGATGCGTTTCTCCTTATTATGTGCCGGATTTTTGATTGCTGGATGCGGGGCAGAGAGCACAAATACACCGACAACAACACTCGCACCCAAAACTGTGCGTCGAACGATTGATCTTCCGACACCAGTAGAGAAGGTAGTGATCGAGGTTGATGCAAACCGAGCTGGCCACTCACTGATGGTAAAAGTGACGGGGATTGGCCGTGGACACAGCCCGCAAGGCCCCATGGAGAATTCCGATTTGTGGCAAGTACGAGCCAGCTACGGGCAATCTCCCTTGCGTCAAGTACTCGCTGGCCCGGCCAAAGTATCCCGGGCACCGACGGGGAAAGCATTGGGGGACCAATGGAATGTAGAGGTAAATTTCCTAATCGGTTTCGCACTGCCAGACCGAGCGGGCAAGGTCACTATCTTTGTCCAAGAGCCCGGTGGCGAGACCAAGACCCACGAGATTGAAGTCGAAGCACCTGAGCAACGACTTAGTTTAAGTGAGTAGCCTATTGGTCTGAAGCCTGCATCCTAGCCTGGTGTGCACACGCCGCCTACCTTTCAGGATAGCTCGGACATTTGCGATCTGAGAAAATACAATTTCTTTTAATTGCGTAAGGCAGCACACTTTACATGTCCTAAACATAAGAGTAGCTTTATATACATGCCGTCTACTAAAGGCTGATGGCGCGAATCAATATCATGGGTTGTTGTTGTAAAGTACAAGTAGAGATACACGCAAGTGTAGGCAGTGTTCTGGGGAGGACACTGCTTTCAGGTGGCTGTTCTTCAGTTACTTGTCCATCTATTACTTGTAGTTGTAACTGCGCAACGCCTGTGTCTATCTGGG
>JAESTW010000310.1 GCA_016763395.1 Kofleriaceae bacterium | reverse complement strand
TTTCTGACGTTGTCTGTTCGTGCCAAGTGCTGGGGCTCGCAGCCAGCGGCGTCCTTACAGCGTTTGTTTGCACCGGCCGCTAGCAAAATCTCAACCACGGTACTGCCGTTTTCAGTCTGCGCTGCCAAGTGGAGAGGGGTACGGCCTGATTGATTGGCGGATTGAATGGCAATACCTGCCTCATTGAGTAGCGCTGCCATAGCGGCGCTTTTCACAAAGCCATAAAGGCCAACCCCCAGCCAGGTCTTTGTATTGGGGCCGGCTCCGTGTTCCAGCAAGAGTTCGGCCGCTTCCAGCCTATCTCGATCTACCGCGTCTGCGAGAGCTCTTTCATCCCGGATGCAATGCCCTTGTCTACTAAGGAAGCAAATAATGTCCACTCGGCCAGCTCTTGCAGCTTCCCGCAAGACCCATACGGATTCCGACTCTAGTACTGTAATTCCCTCACTTGCGAGTTTTTCTGCTCTTTCTATGTCTCCTGTTTCAAGTGCTTCACGTACTGTGAGATTGGAGACTGCTGTTGCCAACTTGATTCTCGATTCTGTACCAAGGAGTGAGCGGATCTCCTGCAGTGATGTTAAATCGACAGGCCGATCTCCTTTGGAGTCTTTGGTGTCCGCATCGGCACCGGCTCTCAGCATACTCTTAACGACATCTAAGAGGCTGTTGGATGCAGCGTGATGTAGTGGCGTCCAGTAGCCGGAGTTGGGAGGGGTTGGGCTAAGCCCGTTTGCAAGTAGAAGGTCCGCCATTGCACCGCTGACTGCGGACACCAAAAGATTCGATTCGTACCGCGCATGGGAGCTGACCTTTGCGCCGTTCTCAATCAGAAAGCTAGCAATCTCAACATAGTCCCATTGTACTGCAAGCTGCAGTGCCGCTCTGAGGGAGGGAGACCGTGTCCCAGTGACGAGTTTTTGCACTTGTTTTAGATCGCCACTACTTACCAGTCGTTCGAGACGGTCTGCTTTCCGGTTCACCTCAGCGCTCCGAGTCTTCCATCCCATGGGCTATTTCTAGCATATCAGACTTGTTGGTAGATTGAACCAAACAGGCTGGACGAGAACCCGGATAAAAAGCAAGGTGCAATTACGAGAGCCTGGAGTTATAGTCCGGGCATGCGAATTTGGCTAGGAGTGCTGCTTGTCCTCGGCTGCGGGAGTTCGAGCTCCAACCTGTCGATGCAGAAGCAGTCCGGGAAAGAAAATCCATCGCAACAGAACCACGTACGTCCGGCGAGCAAAGGGGCACAAGCTAGGGCAGGGAAGCCAGTGGCTGCGGCAGAATCCCAGCCTGAGCATAACTCTGAAAGCGGCGAGCCAGAACCCGAGTCCGAACTCGAACTAGTCATCCCCGATATAGAGCCAGCTGTTGCCCAAGCAGAATCAGCCAGCGTCCGAGCTTTGCTGCCGCCGGTCAAACCCTGCCAGAAATCGCCATCGACTGCGGACGAAATCGTCAGTCGCATGGAATGCGAGTACCGCTCCATCGGGCGCTATCAAGACACTGGCGAAGTACGATCCGATCGTGGTGGAATTCAGATGACAATATTGTTTGAAACGCATTTTGTCCGGCCCGACATGTTTCGCTTTGAATTCACCTCTCATCATCCGTATCCGCCCCTTCATCACCTGACGACAACCCATACAATGTGGGCACGTGGAGGGCAGGTTCACACGACATCCGGTCGGAAACTCAGCATCGAGATGGCAGTTGCTGGTTTCACAGGAATATCACGAGGTGCAGCACATCTAGTTCCAGCGCTGCTCATGCGATTCAGGGATGAACCCCAGTGGATTTCGTCGAACTCGCCCGCCCGCAAGCGACGCGACGACTATTGGGCTGGCACGACCTGCTACCGAGTGGCTATCGTGACCAGGCTTGGGCCTATGGAACTGTGGATCGGGAACTCCGATTTTCTACTTCGCAAGTTGACTATGGCCAACTGGGAAGTGATCTTGGACAATGTCGATACGAGCTCGGCAATCCCCGAGAGTGTTTTTATCAAACCCTAGATTCTTGGTCTTTCTCTTAGACCGTCGACTGACGGTCTTTCTCTTAGATCGCCATTGCCGATCGTCGGTAAGACTTTGCAAATGTAGAGAAGCGGCTACAAGAAAATCATAGCTTTACAGACCGAAATCGAATCGCTTGCGTAGACATGAGGGCTTCTACTCAAAACCAAGGACTTTCGATGAAAAAGACACTTTCCCGCGCCCTTTGGGCATTCACTCTGGCCACCATTGCCACTTCAGCCTGCAATTCCAACGATGAGGCTTCGAAATCGGCGTCAACTGAGGTGGCAGCCGCTCAGAGCACCGCCAATGGCTTGAGCGGTGGTGAGCAGCCTCGCCGAGATGCGCTCCTTCCTGGCACAACTCCGGCAGAGTCGAGTGACAAGCCCATTAGTAGGGCAACTGACAGTGAGAAGAACGACAGTGACGAGGTCATGGAAGAAACTAAGGAGGCTGCGCCTGCCGCCTTAGAAGCCGGGGCCCGGATGAAGCGTACCAAGGATGGCAAGTCTCGCGCCACAGGACAATATGCGATGAAGTCACCCGCACTGGCACGCCTGCAAGTGGCCTCATCTCCGCCTCCGCCCTCGCCCAAGGATATCGGACAGGGCTCTGAAGACTACAAAGACTATGGCAAAAACCCCATGGTGAGCACCGCCGAAGATCATCTCAGCACCTTCGCCGTCGATGTCGATACGGCGTCTTATGCAATCTCACGGCGTAAGCTCCTAAATGGTCAGCTGCCACCAGAGTCAGCGGTGCGAGTGGAAGAATTCCTAAACTACTTTAAGTACGATTTTCAAGGGCCGGCTGCCAATTCCAACCGTGCCCCCTTTGCTGTACACATGGATATGGCCCCATCTCCCTTCGTAAAAGGGCGTAAGCTACTTCGGATTGGCGTGCAAGCGAAGAAGCTCAGTCTGCGTGAGCGAAAGAATGCCAACTTGGTGTTTCTCGTAGATGTCTCAGGATCGATGCAGAGTGCGGACAAGCTCGAGTTGGCCAAGCGAGCACTTCGCGTTCTGGTCGACAATCTCAAAGACGGAGATACCGTTTCTTTGGTGACCTATGCTGGCAGTACACGGGTTGTCTTGCCGCCGACCGGACTTGAAAACAAGGGCGAGATTATCTCAGCGCTAGAAGACTTGCGAGCCGGCGGTTCCACTGGGATGGCATCAGGCATGGAGCTGGCGTACGATCTGGCCGCCAAAGCTCTCGGACCCAATTCGCTCAGCCGAGTGATTGTACTTAGTGATGGCGACGCCAACATCGGCAATATTGGCCACAAGGAGATGCTCAAGTCGATCGCCGGCAAAGTGAAAGAGGGCGTCACCCTCTCCACCATTGGCTTTGGCATGGGTAATTACAAAGATACGCTCATGGAGCAGCTTGCCAACAAAGGCAACGGAAACTACTTTTACATCGATAGCATCAATCAAGCCCGCCGCGTCTTTCAAGAGCAGCTCGGGGGAACCCTCGAAGTCGTGGCCAAGGACGTAAAGATTCAAGTCGATTTCGATCCCGAGGTCGTAAAGCGCTATCGTCTTATCGGATACGAGAATCGCAACGTCGCGGATAAGGATTTTCGTAACGACAAAGTCGACGCCGGTGAAATTGGCGCCGGACATACAGTGACTGCGATGTACGAAATTGAGCTCATTCGCGAAGACGCTGTTCCGGTCACTGTCCGAGTTCGAGCAAAGAGACCAAAGGGAAGTAAGGCTAGTGAAACCGCCTACGCGTTTTCACTGAAGCAAAGCTTTGCGAGCTTCTCAGCAGCGCCGGAGGACTTTCAGTTTGCCAGCGCGGTCATGGGGGCGGCAGAGATTCTGCGCGGAAGCGAGCATGCCACCAACTGGAGTCTCGAAAACGTGATTTCCATCGCCAAGGCTTCGGGCGACGCGTATGAGAGTGAGCGCTCCGAGTTTGTCTCACTCATGGAGAAGGCCCGCAAGCTGCGGCTCAAATGAGACGCTAGCCCGCCGGGGAGAAGCCGCTTGCTATCGCCTTCCAGATGCACATGGATTGCGCAGTATTATGGGCTGCCGCAAGACTTTCGCTAGATAGTCGATAAAGCCCGGAGAGAAGGACAGGCGTCCGGGCTCAGTTCCTGCATGGCCGGGAGGGATGAGAGCCTCGATACTGCTGATGACAACCGTGTGCTCGCTAGCAAGCTGCGTCCG
>JAESTW010000309.1 GCA_016763395.1 Kofleriaceae bacterium | reverse complement strand
TCGAGTCGCGAGCAAAAAGGTCATCTCCCCACGCAATGAGAGTATCGAGATACTTCATGACGACAGCACGCATGTAAGCGGACCGTCGTTGGCGTGCTACGCGATGCGGGTTGAACGGATCCTCTCGCCATGCAGCAACACGAGCCTCGTCGTCAGCATTTCGAGCGGCGATGCGCTCGAGCACATCGTCAATGGTTTCGATCGAGCCGGTTGCATCTTCGAAAAAGGGTCGCATTCGCCAAAATCGCTTGAGGCCCGTGTGTCCTGAGATGTCAGTAGGATCGAAGATGTAGTGCAACCTATTCCGAGCCTCCTCATACTTGCGATTCTGTGTCAGGCGCTCGGCCACAAGCAGTGGAATGTGAAAGAACATCTCCCAGTTGTATGTGCTCAGTGCTTGGTGCTCTTCGAACTCGAACTCTTCGCTTGGATATGGCTCCAAGACGCGATTCGGTGTGAAGGTGGGGAATCGTTCGCCACCTGCGAAAAACTCGCTCATGCTCTGCCGATCGATCGAAGCGCCGACCACAGTTCTGGGCGGCGCCAACAAGCCATCAACCCCTCCGCGACTTAGCGACTCAGCGATATGACAACTGTAGGGGTGATAGAGATGCTCGAATTGGAAGGCCCGCGCTGTCCGGAATGGGTCGCGGTTGAAATCGCCAGGCGCGCGCTTTCGATGAATCCTGCGCTCCTTCGGCGTTACCAAGTAGGTTCTCTCACCGAGGTCTACGACGAATGGCAGTTCGCCATCCGCGTTTGGGCGTTGGTGTGAGGGTAGAACCCGAAACCCATCTGGCGGTGATCGCAGAAGCTCGATGACAGGGGTGCGACGCAAAGAGTCGATTTTCTCTATGGCATGAAAAACCTGGCTACCCCCGCTTCTTACACTTTCTTCTCGGGTGTTGCTGACCAGTGCGAGCGCGGACATTCCTTCAACCTTCTCGGTCAAGTGCATCGACTGAATCGTCGTTCGAGGGCAGAGAAGCGCAATCTTGAAGATGAGATGCCCTTCCTCGTCACGAATCCGGGGCAGAAGCTCTAGTCGTCTTGTACAACGGACGAATCGCAGTGACCAAAGCGATTTGGCAACCGTCAACTCGTCAGCATAATCGCGCCGTCGGAGAGCTGGCTCGAAGCCAAAGATGTCGATGACTACAGATTCGCTTTGCTCGTTCACGCGAACTAGGACGTCTTCAGGAGGGATGCCCACATTCGAGAAGACAGTGCGATTGTCTGGACCCGATTGCTCGGGGCCCCAGCCGTCCTCATGTTCCTCCGCCCACTTCACATCGATCACCCAGGCGATCGCATCGTCTTTCTCCATCGCGCGAAAGTTGACCCATAAGAGCACGAGGCGACCATCACTCATGAAAGGAACTAGGTGATTTCCCTGAATGCCGAGGTCGATTTTTTCCCACGGTGTGAAGGCCTGAGAAGGCAAGCGCCGCCGATGGAAGTAGGTATGCGGCTGCGACCGTGTGCGCGCAAAGAGGTGAAGAACGCCTTTGGCATCACTGCCCGGCTCACCGCCATCGGCGTCAGCGTCGAAGTACACGGCGCGCAGGTCTAGACGAGCAATGCGGTCAAAGCTCTCCACATACTTGTGAAGTGCGCGGGTGGCGGTCGCGGAGGAGATGTCGGACTCGAGCAGCTCGTCCTCCAGCGCTACGAATAGTTCTGATTTGTCATCGCGAAGCTCGAAATAGACCCAATTCTCCGGGTAGAGAAAGACCTTGCGATTCGCCTCCCACACCCGGTAGTTCTTCATCCACTCCCACTGCTTCCAGTGGTCTTTTGCACTTTCGTCCAAACGCACCGACTCAATGCCGAGAAGCAGCCGCTGAATAAAGAGCTGCACTGATGAGGCTGCCGCTTTGACACGCGATGTCTGCGCGCAAGCCGCCATTTGTGGATCGATGAGCAGTTGTGCATAGAGTTCATCGGCAGACGACAAACCTCGTGCACGCAGAACCAAGGCGAGCAGGCAGTCGCGTCGGCGCTCGCGTGCCCTGTCACTTACCGGTGTGAGCAGCTCGTGCCACGCACTGATTGAAGACGTTCGAGCCTTGGCGACAGCTCTCAACGCAGTGGCTGCGGGGTTTGCTGGCCCTGCCCAGCTAACGACCACACTGGGAGATACCGAGTAACGTCGTGCCGTCGTGATGATCCCCTCAAGACGTTCGTAGGTCTCGACCCTTTGCATTGCGCCAGCGCTTGTCAACGAGAGAGCTGCAAGGGTCTCGCGAATCTCGCTGCGTGACCATCCCGTTGCGTCCTCGAGAGCCTTGAAGGTTGCCGAGTCGGCAAAGTCGCGTCCAGCGTAGAGCGTGGTGTCCGCCATTGTGGCGAAGGCCGCGTTGGTTGGCCATGACTTGAGCAGTTGCGCATGGCGAACGCTCTTTGTGAATGCGGCAAACTTGGTCGCGGCACCAGAATCTTCATCCGCTTGAGGCGTGACGTTAATGGAAAACAGACCGGCAATCGGGGCTACCGCTTCGAACGCGGTAATCTCGCTGCCGCGAATGCCAAGTACGGCGACATATCGCGCCGCTCTCGACAGCCGCGTGAGTGTCTCGCTCGCCGTGCTGAGATCTACGGACGCGGCTGGGGCTGTAATAAAATCTAAGAAATCTTCTATAGACGAGCGCACGCCATCACTGGCCCGCACTGCTGCTGTGGCGCCAATGCCGAGCAAGGCCTCGACCGACTCGGTGGGTACATTCATGGCTTCAGATACAGCCAAGGAGATAACCTCTTCGCTGTACAAGCGGCGATAGAACGCTGCCGCATCAGCTGCGTCCGAGGCGGCAAACGACGCCTGTGCGCCGGCATCCGAGCTTACCAACGCGAGCCTTGCTTCGACCTCGCCTGTGAATGAGGCGCGCAGCGACTCCAAAAAGGCGACAGCTTCGCCCGTCGCAGGAAAATACTCGGGCGATATGTGGTCCCAGCCCAACACCAGATTCGCGACTTGGCGCGGATTGAGCCCCGCCTCGCGAATATCAAGGTGTGCGGCCACGATGCCAAGACGCGTAAACACGCGATCTGTACTTGCAAGCAGCGCAAGAACCGTGATGTCCAGTTCGCTGGTGCGCAAGAGATTATGCACTGGGACAGAGGGCGCGCCAACCTCCCGCATAGACCTTCGCAGTCGGCGGGCGAAGTCTCGAAGCCGGACAAATTCGCTCAGCAGGTCGGCCGTAAAGGATGTTGCGCCCAGAACCTCAAGTGCCCCCGTCGAGTTCCCCACCTTTGCCCAGGGCCATCTTGAGGGCTCGCGCAAGTCGGACATAGCGTTCGACAGAATCGAAGACCTTGGGGCTCGCGACAATCTCATGGATGGTAAGGTCGCAGGGATCTCCTTGATCGTCGATAACAAAGGTGCCCATTCCCGCAGCAGAGAAGGTCCACGTCTCGGTGAGAGATACGAGTTCTTC
>JAESTW010000308.1 GCA_016763395.1 Kofleriaceae bacterium | reverse complement strand
GTGGTCGTCGAAACTTGCCCCTTTGACGATGCGTTTCAGGGTGAGCGCATCGCCAGACCCTGGCCCGATATACAAAAGCGAGAGACCAGCGACCTTCAATTGAGCCAATTCATCAGCGGATTTCTCTAAGACATTCTCTGCCGTCGCGTAGCACGAGACCTGCCGAAGCCGGGGGAACGCTTTGCGGCATGCGCTTAAGATTTGTAACCAATTGTCGAGACTCAGGATTAGCGCGTCACCGTCTGCGACAAAAACCTTTTCAATGTCCGGGTGCGCTCGACTGGCCTCGCGAATGTCCTGAAGCGTTTCTTTTAGATCTCGGACGCGAAACTTCTTGTCGCGGTACATGTCGCAGTAGGTACACAGATTGTGGGAGCAGCCAATCGTCGCCTGAAGAATGTAGGAATAGGCCTCGGAGGGAGGCCGGTAGAGTTTGCCTTCGTATCGCATGATCGTTACCCCGGAGTTGGTCCGATGAGAGTGCGCAATACCGAGCTTGACACCTCTTCGCCCGCCGAATTTCGCAGGGTCACTAGCACTTCGTACTCTTGCGTTGCACTGGACTCAGGAACTGGGCAATGGCACTCGGCGGTGATTGGTCCGCGCGCTTTCTTGATGTAGCTCATCGACAGTCCGGCAACGATAAACCGGGCGTCGTCCGGCATCGTGTATGCCATCGCGAGATTCCCGCAGACCTCCGCCAAGTTGGCTAGAGCAATGGCATGCACGCATCGCAAGAGATTGCGGACCTTGCGACGATCAGCCATGAGCACCTTGGCGTAGCCGTGGCCGAGTTCCAAGACTCGGGCGTCAATACTCCCGGTGTACGGCGCTGCATTCCCCACTGCCTTCGAGAATAGTCGCTTGCCGCCGGGCAGGCCGCTCAGTCGGTCCCAGGCGCCACGTATCATGTTGGCATTTCCAGCGGGAAGGAGTGGGAATTTCATAGGGCTATTCCAGGGCTTTGTGTAGGCTGTTGACGGCCAGGCCAATGGAGTCATCCGCCGGGGCTGCCGCGCCAACTGTTACCAGGGCCAGGGTGTCTCCGCCAACATCGAATGTCCTGCCCATAATGGTATTGTTCTGATCGGACAAGCGGAAACTGTAATGGCTATCCAAGGGCAACGTTCCAGCCAATTGTCCCGGAATTCCCATCAGATACCCTGCAGATGCTGAGATATTGTCCGATGTGTCACTGTCACCGGCAGATGCGACAATGATTCCATTGGCATCAACCAGTACAGATGTATTCTGGGCTTCGTTGCTGACGATAGCTTGCAGTATTGGATTGAGATCGCTGCCCGCTCCCTCGAGTGCCTTTACGAAGTCGGCGTTGCCAGCCGGTGCGGCATTGCCAGCCTCTAAGGCTTCATCCAAGTCCCCCTGAAGTCCGGCGAGGGCTTTGGTGAAATCTGCCCGCTGCGCGTCAGCGGTCTTGCTCAACTCCTTCAGTGCGGTCTTGCTTGCGACCTCTTGTTGTTCAAGTTCGCTTCTGTGCTGTAGTCGTAATTCTTCTTGAGCGGTCTGGAGCATGACAACTTCGTTTGAAACGGTGCCTTTGCTCTTCGCTTTGTGCTTGTTCTTTTTCTTGGATTTCGAACGGCTTTTGCCTGCGTCCTCAGCGCTCACTGGAGCATCGGTCTCGCGCTCCTTTTCAGTCACGAGCTCGTCTCGCAACTCGCGAATTGTCAGGTCTGCCTTTTCGATAGCCTCTGCTTTATCTTCTTGAAATTGCTCCAAGAGCAGTGCTTTGGCTCGAGAGGCAAAATGGGCGGCGGTGGCGTAACCGAAGGCAAGGCCGCCGGCGGAGGCGATAACTACTGTGATCGTTTGCAATGCAAGTTCCTTTGAAGAGGTGCTGCATTGTAGACTGCTAGCAGCTCGTGGTGGAAGTGCACCATGAGTGAAATCGAGTGATTTTTTGTCAGGTCAAGGCGCCTAACTATCGCAATACCTTGCGTATCGCGAAGTTTTGCAACGCAGAGATGGCGGAAAAGCGCCGGTTTCGACGGGGGCTGACTTTCACAACGAGCTGCTAAGTCCCGGATTGCGACTTTGACACACCGGAATTCCCACTCGCGTTCACGGTAATTCTGCTCGCAACTCCTTGCTCAAATTGCCCTTTCGTGGACCGACCACACTCTCGAGTTTTAGATGCGATGCCATCGATAGAATACTCTCGGCCATGGCCCGTGCGCAGTTGCGGTGATTGTGTCCCGCTTCGATCCACGCGCCCCGGACGAGCAGCCGGCCGTTTGCCCGGTCACTTTTGAGCTCGAGCCTGCCAACCAACGAGTCTCCCAGGAGAAAGGGTGAGACGTAGTACCCATACTGCCGCTTTGCTTCCGGCACATAGATTTCGATTTTGTAGTCGAAGGAAAAGAGTTTGGCGATCCGCTTACGGTTCCAGACGAGAGGATCGAATGGACTCAGTAAAGTCTTGGCAGGTACTGCCCGTGGGCATTTGGCGTCTCGGTGGACATAGAGGGGACCCTCCCAACCTTCTACCGATACTTGCCGTAGCTCTCCCTCTTCCACGAGCTGATCTACGTGCGGAGCAGCCAAGCGAGGCCGGATGCGGTGGTAGTCGGCCAAACAGCCGAGGGAGCCTATGCCGTGGCTTTGCGCTGCAATAGACAATAACCGCCGTTTTGCCTCTGACTCGCTGGGCGTCTTACTCTCGATGATTTCTGCGGGCAGTATTCGCTCGGGAATGTCGAATACCCGGTGAAAGCGGGCGTCTCGCCGAGCGCCCAATTCGCCCGTACGGAACATCCATTCCATTGCCAGTCTGCCACCATTGCTATTGCCCCAGCTGCTGGTTCCACGTTGGATTCGCGGGTCGCTGAGTTCACTCGGACGAAGTGCGCCGCGTTCTCGTACTTCGGATAAAACGCTTCGGACATAAGATGTATTTTGTGCGGCGAAGCGATGCAGGTGGCTCCACACTTCTCCGCGCTGGGATTGTTGCTTGCGCCACCGGAAGAGTGGCTCTTGCCAGGCCGGCACTAGCGATGCTTCATGGCCCCAGACCTCGATGAGCTCATCGCTCTTGTGCGTGTAGTGATCGAGCGCAGCAGTAGAGTAGGGGCCTATTCTCGAGAAAATGGGCAGGTAGTGGCTCCGGCAAAGGTATTGCACAGAGTCGAGTTGCAATAGAGACATGCGCCGCATTGAGCGACGGAAATGCCGGACGTTTGGTGTTCCCTTGGGCGATGGATCGCTAAAGCCCTGGGCCGCGAGGGCGATACGTCGGGCCTTGTCTATCTGCATTGCTGGTAACGGGCGTCTAGTTGCAGTCGACTCGGTTGGCGGCGCGAAGTGCCTCGACGCGCTGAAACCAAGCGGATATCGCCGGACGTTTCATGATTTTGGTGAAAGCTGGAAATTCTTGAATGCAAGTTAGGCAACCGTGGGTCGCGATATCGCCAACACTGGGCTTGTCTCCACAAACGAAGTCTCTGTCGCCGAGCCATTCTTCGAATTTGTCCATCTCTGTTTCCAGCATGGTAATCGGGTCACCACCACCGCGCCTGGCGAGGATTTTTTTGGCTACACGATTCATAATAAGAGAACCGCCGCCCCGGACAACAGCGTTTTGCACCATTCCAAAATTGGATGTCCGAGCAACGACTCGGGCGGCTCGGGCCGCATCGCGCCACTTCCCGTAGATGACTGCAGGAAGAATCTGCGCCAGGTCGTCGTCGACCCAATTCTCTATCATGACGGACTTGGAAAGCTCTGGCTCCTCCGGTGAAAGACTGTTGTCCAGACTCTCAAGGTGCGCCAAGATTGCGGTCGAATCGGAAATCAGCTCTTCGCCGATCTTGAGAACGGGCACTTTCCGCCTCTCATTGCTGTCCAGTTCCGGCAATTCCTTCTTGGTCATAGGATTGACCTCTACCTTGTTGTACGGGATTCCCTTGACGTCCAGTGCTGCTTTGACTTTGTGGCAAAATGGGCAGAGTTCGAACTGATAGAGGGTTACAGCTTCCATACCCTCTTCTAGCCCTGAAGCCGTATCAATGCAAGCACGAAAGTTTGACCCGCGCTGGCAATTGGCACTGTTTTGGCTATCCGCTACGAGGGTTGGCTGGGTACACACCGAGCAATTTGAAGTAGCTTGTAAAGAAGTTGAGTTCCTCGAATGCGAGTTTCACGGAGTGATCGTCGGGGTGTCCTTCGATGTCCGCGTAGAACTGCGTGGCAGTAAAGGACCCGTCACTCATGTAGCTCTCAAGCTTGGTCATGTTGACACCATTTGTGGCAAAGCCTCCCATAGTTTTATAGAGCGCTGCGGGTACGTTGCGGACCTGAAATACGAAAGTCGTTTTCCAGCCGGCATCTCCTGGTGGGCTTGCCAAGGTAGTGCTCTCACTGCGCGAAAGTGCCAGAAAACGCGTCGTGTTGTGATCCGCATCCTCGATGTTCTCTGCCAACACTTCCAAACCGTAAATTTGTCCGGCAAGCTTTGATGTGATTGCCGCCACGGTTGGATCTGCATTCTGAGCAATCTCACGGGCCGATCCTGCCGTGTCTAGAGCTTGGACGACGCGCAGGTTTCGCTTTTTTATGAACTTTCGGCACTGTCCGAGTGCCACCGACAAGGACTGCGCGGCCACCACTTGATCGAGCGTGCTGCCGGGGACACCCAGGAGGTTCATCGAGATTGGCTCAAAATGCTCACCGACGATCGTGAGCCCACTCTCTGGCAGGAGATGGTGAATATCGGTAATGCGGCCGTAGAGTGAGTTTTCGATGGGAACCACCGCCAACTCGGCATGTCCCTCTTGCACCGATGCAATGGTGTCAGCAAAGGTTGCGCAGGGCACAACCTCGCCTTTGGGGAACATGGCCAGCGCCGCCGCGTGGCTGAACGCACCAAGTTCTCCCTGGAAGGCAATCTTGCTAGCTTGCATTGTAAAAAGGCTACCGCAGAAAAGCTACCGTAGCCAGACCCCGAAACAAACAGCGCCCCCGGAAGTGCGCACACTTCGCAGCCCCATGGCTAGGGAATCGGGTCGGGGAATCGTTCCTAAGTCCAGCGTCAACTCCTGGCGTAGAACGCCAGGAATGAGCGGCTTTGCCGCGTAGAGTAAACGCTTGCGCAGCCAGCGTTAGGTAGTTGGTGCCATTCACTTGGCACCAACCGCCTAATACCTAATAACGGTATGCGTTGTTTTTGTAAGGACCTGACTGGGAAACCCCAATGTAGCTAGCTTGCTCTTCGCTAAGTACCGTCAGCTTGGCTCCAAATTTGTCCAAGTGTAGACGAGCGACTTTTTCGTCGAGATGCTTGGGAAGAACTGCAACAGTCTTGCCGTACTTTTCAGCATTGTCGTGAAGCTCGATCTGCGCCATCACCTGGTTGGTGAAAGAGGCACTCATGACGAAGCTTGGGTGTCCGGTCGCGCAGCCGAGATTAACTAGGCGGCCTTCGGCGAGCAGGATGATGGAGTGTCCCTTGCCATTTGGACCGTGCGTTGTGTTCTTGAATTTGAATTCGTGAACCTGTGGTTTGATTTCGATCTTCTCGCATTCCCCCTTGGCGACAAGGTCCTCGATGCCAGCCATGTCGATCTCGTTGTCGAAGTGGCCAATGTTACACACGATAGCGTTGTGCCGCATTTGAAGCATATGAGCGAGAGTGATGATGTCTTTGTTTCCGGTGGAGGTAACGAAGATGTCGAAGTCGCCGACTGATTCGTCGAGCCGGACAACATCAATCCCCATCATGCAAGCTTGCAGTGCGCAGATAGGATCGATTTCGGTAACCGACACTCGAGCGGATTGGCCGGAGAGAGATTGGATAGAACCTTTGCCAACATCGCCATAGCCACAGACCAGGGCTTTTTTGCCAGCGATGAGAACGTCCGTTGCACGCATGATGGCATCTACTAGAGAGTGGCGACAGCCGTAGATGTTGTCGAACTTGCTCTTGGTGACACTGTCGTTGACGTTGATTGCTGGGAAGAGCAGGGTGTTAGCCTCTACTCGTTCGACCAGACGCATGACGCCGGTAGTGGTCTCTTCGGACACGCCACGGATAGCAGCTGCAATTGGAGTCCAGTAGTTGTCGCCTTTGGCAGCCCGGACAGCGTGCAGTGTCTTGAGGATGATTTTGTGTTCGTCGCTGGTGCCGGTGCTTGGATCGGGGATGCTTCCCGCTTCTTCGTACTCTTTGCCGAGGTGAATAAGCAGTGTGGCGTCGCCACCATCGTCGAGAATCAAGTTCGGGCCAGTGCCGTCAGGCCATGCTAGTGCTTGCAATGTGCACCACCAGTACTCGCTGAGGCTCTCGCCTTTCCATGCGTAAACAGGTACGCCTTTGGGGGCGTCCAGCGTGCCTTCAGGGCCAATTACTGTTGCCGCTGCGGCGTGATCTTGGGTAGAGAAAATGTTGCAGGAAACCCACCGGACATCGGCGCCGAGTTCAACTAGTGTCTCAATGAGCACGCCAGTTTGAATCGTCATGTGCAGAGAGCCCATGATCTTGGCGCCTTTGAGAGGGAATTTGCCTTTGTATTCTTCTCGCAGTGACGCGAGGCCTGGCATTTCAACTAGCGCCAACTCCAACTCCTTGCGACCAAAGCGCACGGATTTTTCGGAGAGGTCGGCTACCTTGTGGGCTTCTCCTGAGAAGACCGGGAAACTGGTGTCGAGGAAAGTAGTAGGAGTGATTTTCGTTGCGCTCATGGTGTTCCTTGGGTGTTTCTTTTTGTGTAGAAAGTTGCCCGGTTTGTAACAGCCACATGGAATCGCAAGCAAGGCTGCATAGCCGGATTACTGTGGAGTATTTCGGGCCGAGAGTTTGTGGGCTTCACGTTTTTTTGCCAACAGCCTGGCGCTACGTTTTTCTTCCAGAAGAAAGCGGTTTCTTTTCACGGTTACAAGGAGCTGGGCATTTGCCACGGTTGGCGGGGAGAGCTTGGTAAAGGCTATCCCTGCGACCCAGATAGGCGCAGCCATGGGCCAGTAGGTCAGGCCAAGTATCAATCCGAAAACACCAAAGGGAGCAAAGACAAATGGCCGGCGAACCCGTGTGTATGCTTCTCCTCGACTATCGGCATCGAGAACCATTCGCTCTACCCGAGTTCTTTTGAGGAAGCCAGCTTCGCAATCGTCGCAACGGCGTTTTTTCTCAGGAGCATGGGTATCGCACGACGCTGCACCGCAGCGCCTGCAGAAGCAGGTCGGCTCTTCCTTGCACTGAACGCAACGCTCCGTGTATTCCTGTTCTCGGTATGGCATGCACTAGGTGTTATTCGTATGCTCTAGATCAGTAAAAGGCCTAGTTCTCGCACTAGGCTCCAGCGTTCACCGAATGCCTGCCAGTTGCCGGGAAAGCGATTCGTGGCAGAACTGAGAAGCACAGCCTCGTCGTCCGCGCGGCATCCATCCAATAGTTCGGAGAGCCAGGCGATTTCTTTTGCCTTGCCTTCGATGAGCACTTCGCCGTCGGAGGTATGTAGCGTCAAGCCGGCGTCGGACTCGATGACCTCGCCACCGATCCACAGGAGACGCGCCTGCTTCTTAGGTTGGCTCCGGGAGTTCAGCGCATCTTGAATTCGGGTCGGAGACTCTTTCGTTCGCGGCATCTTGCCCGGGAACCATTTGTGAACGGGTAAGGCCAGCTCTTGCCCGCGCAGCCAAGATTCGAGGGCGCCAGGCAAAACCTCATCAAAAAGATCGTGGTCGCCGCCACTTGGGTCTAGATGGGGCACATCGTTTTGCGCGAAGGCTGCCGATTTCAGTGGCACAAGCTGCACGCCAAAGGAATCTGGGGCTGAGTAGATCGGAGCATGACGGGTAAGAACAAATCGGTGCCAGAAACCAGAGTCGATTAGCCCTGCTGCAAAGAGTTGCCGGACAAGTTCCATGCTGTCGATGCTCTCTTGCACCGTCTGTGTGGGGAATCCGTACATCAAGTACGCATGAACCATCACACCCGCCGACTGAAAGGAAGCGGCGCATCGAGCTACTTGCTCTACGCTCACTCCTTTGTCAATTCGGCGCAAGAGCCGCTCATTGGCGACCTCTAGCCCGCCAGTGACTGCGATGAGTCCAGCCGCAGCAAGGAGCCGGCACAGATCCTCGTCATAACTTTTCTCAAAGCGGATATTGCCCCACATCGTGATCGTCAGGTTTCGGCGAAGTATCTCAAGGGCCAAATCTCGCAGTAGCTTGGGTGGTGCAGCTTCGTCGACAAAATGGAAGCCCCGTTGTCCGGTTAGCTGAACCGTCTCTTCCATGTGGTCTACTAGATCGCGGATCGGCGCCGCCTCGTAGCGTCCTATATAATCCAGGCTGACATCACAGAATGCACAACGCTTCCAGTAGCATCCATGGGCTAGGGTGATCTTGTTCCACCTTCCGTCCGCCCAAAGACGGTGTGCGGGATTGAGAGTGTCGATGGTTTGCAGGTATTGTCCTAGGTTCAACTCCCCATAGAAGGCGCCGATGCTGGTCTTTGGCGTTTCTGCGGGCATATCAAAGACTTGGGCTTCTGTCCGTGTCCGGTGTCGCGTGTCCTTTCCACCGCTGCGGAATTGTAAGATTGCATCGAGTGGACCTTCACCGTCATCGTAGGTAATTGCGTCAACACACTGCCACAGCCGGGATTCCTCCACCTCACGCAACTCGGTGTTGATGTAGCCGCCGCCCATAACGACGTAGATTCCGCGCTCTCGCAAACGTTTGCCCAAGCGCAGGGCGCCGTACAAATTGCCTGGGAAAGGTACCGAGAGCCCAACGATTTCACTGTCCAGAGAGTCTCCCAACTCATCGAGATAGCGGTCGATAAGAGTCGTGCTCTGCAGGCGTTCCCAAAGAGGATCGAAGCTCGCGGCCGCGGTTGCCAGATGGGCCTGGTAGCGGGCTAACGCAAAGCCATCGTCGATACACGCAGTCACAAGGTCGGCCAAGTCGGCCAAGTACAAGGTCGCCATGTACCGAGCGGCATCACCAGTGCCCATGATTCCGAAGGCTCGCAGGTCGGCGCGTTGGATTCGTGGTCCGGCTGGCAAGAATGAACCTTCGACGATCCGAGCGGCCAGGCTCGAATCCTTGCCTTGTAAATATGCGACAACTCCGTCGATCACAGACAGGTGGGTACGCTGTAGGCTGAGCGCACGCCAAGCTGGTTCCGGCAGCTCATCTTGCCCTTCGAGTTCTTTGAACACATCTTGAAGGCCAGCTTGGGAGAAGACCTTGAGCACAAGCTCGATACCTAGATCTCGTTGGGTGCACGAAACTCCCTTGCTTCGGAGGTGATTTGCCAAATACGAGATCGACGGATAGGGCGTATTGAGCTGGGTGAGAGGTGGCAGCACCAGAGTGAGTGACATCTGCGGGCATGATGGGCAAAGGTTTGGAAAGTGGCAATGCGTAAATGACGAAGCTCGAGCGAAATCCTGTTCAATATAGGGCGATCGCACCGACAGCGTACGTAATTACAGAGGCTTGGCTGGTAGTTCAATAAAGATGGAGTTTTTGGGAACCTCGGCGGCAAACGAGTGTCTTATGTTTACGCGAGGACCTATTCCTTTCACGTCAGGCATTGCTGTCAGTCAAAAACACTGGCGGCAATACTTGTTGAGGATTGACCGGGGCGTTCAATTGGCGCTAGTTTTCCTCTTCTACTCATTACAAATTGCGCTTGCTCGCTCGCTCGCTGATACCAAGGATATATTATGGAGTTCCAAAACTTTACGTCGTTGCCCCCAGAACAAGAGAAGGCATTCGTTGTCTTCGAGCAACAATCTGTTCAGGCTGGCAAGAAAGCATCAATGTTCGGACTGATCGCAGGTGCGGTCTTCGGGGTTTTTGTTATTGCACTCGTGATGACTTCCGAAGCTCCAGAGAACGCTCACGCTGTGAAGGCGCCTGCGACAAAAGTCGGCGAAGCCAAGAAAAAAGCACCAGCTCCCAAGCCTGCTCCTGCTCCGGTTGCTGCACCCGCCGAGACCGCTCCAGCGGAGACTGCT
Source organism: Kofleriaceae bacterium (assembly GCA_016763395.1). Taxonomy (GTDB): domain Bacteria; phylum Myxococcota_A; class Polyangia; order Haliangiales; family Haliangiaceae; genus NORP324. The sequence goes on along the minus strand of JAESTW010000308.1, from coordinate 227 downwards.
CCAGATGAGGCTGCTCCAGATGAGGCTGCTGCGCCAACGGAAGCCTCGGCACCAAGTGATGCACCAGCTCCTCCGGCAGGCGCCACGAAGGCACCGCCGACCGCTGTTGTCGGCGACTAATCGTGTTCAAAGGGACGCTGTCGATCGCGATTGATTCGGCGTCCTTTCGGGCTGGTTCTGCTGGTATTGGCGTTGCTCTCGGTGTTCATCACTAATGCTCGACCGAC
>JAESTW010000307.1 GCA_016763395.1 Kofleriaceae bacterium | reverse complement strand
CAGTGGATGCCAGTGGCTCGTCCAAGCAGCTCGGCTTTGCCGTCAACCTCGATCATCGCTTGGGCGAAGGCTGGCTAACTCGCTTGGGCGATGGCAAAAGGCTAGGGCAGGAAGTGCGTCTCTCCACTTGGCTAAAGTGGGACAGTCAAGGTGAGCCCCGCAATGTCAAAATGCGTTGCTACAAGGGATCCAAGAAAATCGGACAATTCGACAGCCACATGCGTTACGACATGAAAATTGTCGACTACAAGAAGAAGGGCAAAGATCCTGCTCGTACTACCTGGGGGAAGTTCGTATTCCACGTCAAACCAGATTTTGGCAAAGGAATGGTCAAGTGGGCTGCTCCCACGGGCAAGGACAAGAATCCAGCCGTTTTCTATCTCTCGGAGAACCCAGGTGATTATCGCTGTCCGGTTACTTTTGACGGCGAGGTTATCCGCGAGTTCACCTTCAAAATAGCTGATGGTGCGTTGGTAGAGCCAAGTTGCGCAACGAGCAGCGTGCATGCGGCCAATCAGCATCATATGCTTTCTGTAGCCATCAAGAAGGGGCTTGATCCCAAGTTTGATACAAAGGCTTTCGCCACAAGCGCTTGGTTTGGGCTGGGCACCAAGAACTGCAAGAACTAGCCTTATTGGAGCAGTAGTGAAGCCCCATACTCACGTGCATGGGGCCGCCCGAAAGTATCAACTGGGAGATAGTGCCGCGGCATTATTCACCAGCAGTACGTACTTCTCGTCGCTAACTGCCTAAAATTACGTAACGCGCGTGCTTGGTCTGTAAATTGCTCTGTCTGTTAGCAACAAAGGAGCTTTTATGACAGTTGAGACCGTGTTGCAGTCCCTATCCACCCATATTCCATTTTTAATTGGAGTAATTCTTATCGTCGCAGTGTTGTCCAAAACACTGTTTATTGTCCGGCAAAAGACAGCAGCGGTTGTTGAGCGGCTTGGCCGATTTCACTCGATTCGGACAGCGGGGCTAAACTTCAAAATTCCGATTGTTGACAAAATCGTGGCCGTCCAAAATCTAAAGATTCAACAGCTGGATGTGGAGATCGAGACCAAGACCAAAGACAATGTTTTTGTAAACACCAAAGTCTCAGTTCAGTATTACCCGATACCTGCTCGAGTACGAGAGTCCTTCTACAGTCTGGACGACCCGGCAATTCAGATCGAGTCCTACGTGTTCGACACTGTCCGGTCAGAGATTCCAAAAATGTTGCTCGACGATGTGTTTTCCAATAAGGATTCTGTCGCTCTCTCTATCAAAGAGAGTTTAATGGAGGTCATGACAAATTTTGGGTACCAAATCGAGAACTCGCTCATTACCGACTTGCAGCCTGAAGCCAGTGTAAAGGAGGCAATGAACCGAATTAACGCGACTCACCGTGAAAAGGAGGCGGCGGATAACGAGGCCGAAGCACAAAAAATCCGTATGGTGAAGATTGCGGAAGCCGAGGCGGAGAGCAAGCGGCTGCAAGGACAGGGGCTCGCCAATCAGCGACAAGAGATTGCGCGGGGTATTCGCGAGTCTATCGAAACCCTCAAAGAAAGTGGTGTCGACGAGAAGGAGGTAATGACTCTATTGCTTGTTACTCAGCACTACGACGCAATCCAAGACATTGCGAAAAACTCTCGGACAAATACCATCATGTTGAACTACTCACCAACAGGAATAGCGGACATCGCCACGCAAATTCGCGAGGCAACACTCTCGGTAGTGCAAGACCCAGCGGCCTAGATGTCCGAGGCGGCCATCTAGAACAGCAAGACCCAGCGGCCCAATGACTCTACTTGCGAGTGTCCAGGTCGTACTTGCGGATTAACTCCCGCAGGTGCTTCCGGTCGATTTGTGCTTCGCGAGCAGCGGCGGACAAGTTCATGGAGTGGCGAATCATCAAATCTTCGATGTACTCCCGCTCAAACATTGCCACCAACTGCCCCTTGGCTTCTTTGAAGGGAAGGTCCTTGCGCACACCCATCTGTTGTCCGCCCATATCAGGACCGCCACCTTGCAACGCATCGTCCAGGCTGAGAAAGTTCCCGTCGGACAAGAGGCATGCCCGCTCAATTGCGTTGCGCAATTCTCGGACGTTTCCTGGCCATGAGTGCCTGCACAGGGTTTGCATGTCCTCGGGCGTTACTTGCAGGTTGCGGCCGTTGGAGAAGCGCTGGATGAAGGTGTTGATAAGAACAGGTATGTCGCTGCCGCGTTCGCGCAATGGCGGAACACCAACCCGAATGACCGCTAGCCGGTAGTAGAGATCTTCGCGAAAGTTCTTTTCTTGAACTTCATGGCGCAAATCACGGTTGGTAGCCGCAACGACTCGGACATCAATCTTTTCGTAAGTGTTAGAGCCAACTCTGCGAATTGCGCGTTTGTCCAATACGCGCAGCAGCGAGGGTTGCAGATCGATTGCCATTTCACCGATCTCGTCAAGAAAGATGGTGCCGCCGTGAGCTTCTGCAAAAGCGCCCTTGCGATCGTTAACAGCGCCGGTGAAAGAGCCTTTGAGGTGACCAAAAAGAGCACTCTCAATCAGTTCTCGGGGAACAGAGCCGCAGTCAAATACGACAAAAGGTCCATTCTTTCGCAACGAGTGGTTGTGCAACTCCTCTGCGATAAGTTCTTTGCCTGTACCCGTCTCGCCCTCGATAAGACATGTGGCATCAGTCACTGCGATGTCGCCCATCAATTTGAAGAGCTGTCGAATCTTGGTGTCACCGCCAATCAGTTGGCCGAAGTTTTGGTCTGGAGAAGGCTCTGGTTCGACAGCCTCTTCCTCTGGAAGGTACTTAATGGTTGTGCGACCAACTTTGAATTCGGTGCCGTGACCAATGGCAACCTCTTTGAAACGAGACCCATGGATATAGGTGCCGTTGGTAGAACCCTGATCGATTAGAATCGCAGTGTTATTCTGAAGGATGGCTTTGAGATGATAGCGCGAGACAGTTTTGTCCGTGAGCCGCATTTCACAATCGGTTGCCGAGCCAAAAGTAATCTCTTGCCCTTCTCGAATCGACGTGGAGTCGCCGCGGTCCGGTCCTGAGATTGCCAGGAATGTGCCGCCTTGCGCTTGTCGAGAGAACGCTGGATAGTCTAGAAGTTGAGTTTTGTCGCGAGACATAAAGCTTACAGGCTGGATATTACTACGACCGGGCGACTTGTGCCCAGAGCTAGTGTCGTGAGTCTGCGATTCGCGTTTTAAAGAGCGCTGGTATCAGTGTTCAGAATAACGCAACGATAGGAGTTGGGCGAGCCCAGCGACTGAGGCGCAACGCAATTATGGGCGCTGAGAGCAAGCTATTTAGAGGCGAATTGCAGACTCTGGGCACTAGGGCTTGGAAAACTCGTTACCGCTTGGGGCATCTGAGCTGATGGAGGGGCCAGTGAGGCCAATCGCTGCAGCAATTCCCAAGCCCAGCAACAATATCGCCGAGGCCAAGAGCCAAGTTTTCTTTGAACTGGACTTTGCAGCGCGTCCAGCGAGGGCTTGATTCTCTCCTGCGCTATTGTAAGGCCTTGAAACTTCGCCAGTACTATCTCGTTTTCCGGTGCCTTGAACAAGGACCACTCCAGAGTACTCGTCGCTGTGTCCCATGTTGCCGCGTACCCCGAAGCCGGGACGCGAAGCGGGAGAACCCAGTGGAGTACCCAGTGGAGTACCCAGTGGAGTACCAGGAGGCGGACCAAGATTCGCCGGAGCGCCAGCAATACCCGGCGCTGCGATCCCCGGCGCTGCGATCCCTGGCGCGGAAACCCCGCCCCAATCTACTAGTGGCTGTGCTCCAGCACCATCATCGACTCCAAGTTTGGCCATGGAGGTCAACTCCACGCCCTTGAGATCGATCAGATGGCTGAGAGAAGTCTTCGCGCGCTCTCGACGGTTGTCGTGGGGATTTACGTACCCATCATCAATGGCGACAATACTGTCAAGGCTGTAGCCACCGCCACTGAGTTCGCTGATTTGCTCGGTGCCTTCTTCTTGTTGGTAAAGTTCTGTGCCCGAGTCGTGAGAATCGTCGCCTTCATCGCGCCAGGTCGAGTGACTGCCACAGATGTCCGCGAGATAGGTCGCAAGTTCTGGAGCGCTCATCATGAGCCCGTGCTTGTGGGCACATCGCAAGAGCGCTTCTTGAAACTCAGCTGCCGTTTGGTAGCGGTGATCTGGATCGATTGAGAGAGCTCTCAACATGACCTTGTCGAGCTCCGGCGGCAAGCCGCGTACGCGCTGGGATATCAGTGGAACGGCTTTGGAGTAGAGTTCGTCAGCAGAGGTAGTGATTCCAGCAGGGACGAGCAATCTCTCACCGGTAATTATCTCATAGAGACAGACTGCCAAGGAGTACAAGTCCGATCGTGCGTCCATATCCTCCGAGCGTGCTTGCTCCGGCGACATGTAGCCAACTTTGCCTTTCACCCGATAGAAGATGGAGTTGTGGGTGGCAGCTTTGGCGATACCGAAGTCGGTGAGCTTGACCTCGCCATTGCCTGAGATCAGAATGTTGGACGGGGAAATGTCTCGATGGATAAGCCCCAAAGGCTTGTCGTCCGGTCCGAATTTGTTGTGGGCGTACGATAGCGCTGAGAGTAATTCTTTGGCGACGTAGATTCCGGCCGCCGCAGAAATACGGTGTCCCCTCTGTTTGGATCTCTTCAGTAGAGTTCTTAGATCTGCTCCATCCAAGTACTCCATGACAATGAAGTGCTCTTCGCCCGCTGTGACCAGATCGATCGTGTGAATGATATTGGCGTGATCGAGCGTGGCCGAGAGCCTGGCCTCACGCAAGAAGAGATCGATGAACTCCTGTTGCCGCGTAAATTCGGGCAAGAGCTGCTTGAGTACAACTTGTTTTTCAAAGCCGCCGGCGCCGAGCTTCTTGCCCAGGTAGATCGCTCCCATTCCGCCTTCGGCCAGGTATTCGAGGACCACGTACCGGTCGATGGGGGCTCCCTGCGGACTGTCCATAACGGCTATTGTATCATTCCGTCGCGGCTATTGTATTATTGCCCGCGACAGAGCAGGAGTTGATTGCAGGTTGTTGCTTCGCGTGCACATTCTACGTGGTGCTGTACGAAGATCTTTCCTTCAACGTCCCTCTCAAGGGCAACATAGGCGGCAATGCACTCATCTT
>JAESTW010000306.1 GCA_016763395.1 Kofleriaceae bacterium | reverse complement strand
TTGGCGTTTGAAGAGCTTTTTGTGTTGGCCATGGTGGTGGCAAAACGGCGATTGCACGCCCGCTCAGACCTTGCTCACGGATATTCGGCACAGACCATCAAGCAGGCTAGACGCGCATTGCCCTTTGACTTTACTGGCGCGCAGAAGAGGGTTATCGGTGAAATCGCATCGGACATAGCCGAAGAAGTACCGATGAATCGCCTGCTGCAAGGGGACGTTGGCGCGGGGAAAACGGCGGTTGCCTTTGCTGCCGCACAGCAGGTAGCGGCAGGTGGTGCTCAGGTCGCGTTAATGGCTCCAACAACGATCTTGGCAGAGCAGCATTTTCGTTCTTTCAGCAGCTGGTGCGAGAAGGTCGGGATTCGAGTAGCGCTGCTAACGGCGGGGACCGCCAAGGGTGTCCGAGCATCGACTCTTTCGCTCTTGGCCGCGGGGGAAATCGACTTGCTCATCGGCACCCATGCACTGATTGCTGAGGCTGTGGTATTTCGAGAACTCGGCCTGGTGATTATCGATGAGCAGCACCGATTTGGCGTGGCCCAGCGAGCTGCGATTCGAAGCAAGGGCAACGGGTACAGTCCACATCTATTGGTGATGACCGCCACTCCGATTCCGCGGACACTGGCGCTTACTGCGTACGGGGATTTGGACGTGAGTATTCTAGACGAGATGCCGCCCGGACGAACGCCACCACGGACCCAGCTTTTGCTCGGCATGAAGGCGAGAGACGCTGCGTACAAGGCATTGCAGCTGCGAATTGAAAGAGGCGAGAGGGCCTTTGTTGTTTGTCCGATGGTCGAGGCACCAGAAGAAGAGAATGGTCGCGGCTATACCAACGCTACTGACTTGGCATGTGCACTGCGGCGAGAGTATGACCCGGGCAAAGTGAGTTTGGTACACGGCCGCATGGGCAGTGAAGAGCGCGATCAGGCGATGTCCGATTTTCGCAGTGGCCGCTCACAGATCTTGGTTGCGACAACTGTCATCGAAGTAGGGGTAGACGTCCCGGAAGCGGTCGTGATGATGATCGAAGATGCGGACCATTTTGGCTTGGCACAGTTACATCAGCTACGTGGACGGGTTGGTAGAGGCGGAGGCCCGTCCGAGTGCGTACTGCTGTGTTCGGGAAAGGCGTCCGAAGAAGGGCGCGAGCGATTGGATGTCCTGGTTGATACCTGCGACGGATTCGTAATCGCAGAAGAGGACTTGCGTATGCGAGGACCAGGCGAACTCTTAGGCGTGCGGCAGGCGGGGCTACCAAGATTGCGCTTCGGCGATTTGCAAAGTCATGGAGAGCTTCTGGTTCTAGCGAAACAACGGGCGGACTCGTTGATAGTAAATGACCCAGATCTAAGCCAGCCCGAGCACACTAGCTTGCGCCTGCTATTGGAGCAAAAGGAGATCGAGGCATACGGCGCCGAGGGTGGCTAAAACAATTGTGCTAAGATAAAGTCTGAAGTCGTTTAGGCTGACACAGGGAGAACATGACGAACTTACAACAACTATTCGTTCCGTACTCAAGGAACTTGAGTTCAAGCAGGCAGGTGATACGATCACTATCGATGCCAAGGTCATTGGAGACCAGGTCATCAATTTGATTGATCCCCGTGGACATAATCAGTAAATAAGCTCAGCATGCTAATCGTACAGAAATTTGGTGGAACCTCTGTTGGTGATATCGAGCGCATTCGCCATGTTGCCAAGCGTTGTTTGGCAACGAAAAACGCCGGGCATGATGTAGCTGTTGTGGTCTCAGCGATGAGCGGAGAGACCAACCGATTGCTGGAGATGAGCCGCGAGTTTCGCGAAGATCAGAACGATCGTGAAGTGGATGTGATCGTATCAACGGGCGAGCAGGTGACTGCCGGCTTGCTTGCGTTGGCGATTCGAGATTTGGGCGGCGATGCGAAGTCCTTTCTCGGACATCAAGTTAAGATTCTTACGGACAGCTCACATGCTCGCGCGCGAATTCAATCGATTGATGCAGAGCCTCTAAAGGCGTGTTTTAAAGAGGGCAAGATCGCCGTAATCGCCGGTTTTCAAGGGCAGGATGCTAGCGGTAGTATTACAACATTGGGACGCGGCGGCTCGGACACAACAGGTGTTGCTATCGCGGCGGCACTAGGCGCTGACCATTGTGAAATCTATACGGATGTCGAAGGCATCTATACAGCAGACCCGCGGATTGTCCCAGACGCCAGCAAGATCGCTCGTATCTGCTATGAAGAGATGCTTGACCTGGCATCGTTGGGCGCGAAGGTTTTGCAGCTGCGGGCTGTCGAATTTGGAATGAACTACAATGTACCGATTCACGTGCGCTCTACCTTTAGCGAGGCAGAAGGCACATGGGTTATGCCAGCGGAGGATGATATGGAAGAAGTAGTAGTATCTGGAATAGCGGCGGTTCGCGATGAGGCAAAGATTACCATTCGAGACGTGCCGGACTCTCCCGGTGCTGCCTATCGGCTCTTTGAACCGTTGTCCGAAGCGGGGATTTGTGTCGATATGATCATTCAGAGCCAGAGTCGTGATGGCCGGACAGATATGAGTTTTACTGTCGCGAGCGGCGATCACAATCGCTCGATTGAGCTATTGAGCACGGTTTGCGCGGATTTGACTGGTGCGGGGGAGTTTTTGGCCTCAGAAGCTCCAGTCGCCAAGCTCTCCGTGGTTGGTGTCGGAATGCGTTCTCACAGCGGCGTAGCCGGAAAGATGTTCCGGGTTCTCAGCGAGGCCGAGATAAACATAGAAATGATTTCGACCAGCGAAATCAAAATCTCTGTAATTATTGCCGAGGGGCGCGTCGACGATGCCATCGTGGCGCTTCACAAGGCGTTTGATCTACACCTGCCAGCGCCCGAGCGGTCCTCAATATAACGTCGCGTTAGGGACAGGCCCTTATTCCGAGGTTTTCCAGTGAAGCTGAAACTCGAGTTCTTCGTCGCCGCCCTCTGCTTCGTGTTCTATCGAAAGGGTTGCGCCAGCGGGCACGGTGAAGCGCTTGTTGACGACCTGGATCCGGAAGGCCTCGCCCTTCTCTAGGCTATCTGCCAATCGGCGCAAGCTCGCTACGAAGTCTTCGGTACTGCAATCTCGTTCTACGTCTCTGTCAGCCATAACTCAGTTCTTTCTTGTGGTTTGTGGGTTTGGAGGAAATGGTATGACACGCATTTATAGCTGTCGCCAACTTGGCTAGGGAATTGGTGCGATCGCCCCGGGGCTGTCCGGTCCGTTGTCGAGCATGCTTAGCAGATGAGCCAGTTCGCGAGATACCATCTTGCTTCGGTATCGGACAAAGTCGAGTGAGTAGTTCGCCCGAGAAAATCCAAGAAGGGAAGCTCCATGCCAAAATCGCAAACCATATAGTCTGGGCTGTACGAGCTCACCATGAGCACTGCCTGCCGATTGCTGGGCGGCAGCACTGAGCTGTCTATGCAATAAATCGAGTCGCTCGCTATCGAGATCGTCAACGGGGTGGGCGCTGGCGATGAGTTGTCCGCTGCGCAGAAGTACCATTTGATAGAGTTCGCTGGTATCGACGAGCCCGACTAGGAACTGTTGAATTCGAGCTACGATGAGTCGTTTGGGGTCAGGATTTTGATTGGGAAACTCGAGCTCGGGGAATTGCTCGATTTCCAGCCGTAGAGCGCAGGCACGAATACGTCTAGAGTAGCGTTCCAAGTGCTCTTGCCGAGATTGGAAGGAGAGAAAATTCTCAGAAGCTGCAAATTCGGCAACGACGATTGCGCCTCGTCCCAGGCTTGCGAAAAGTTCGTGGGGAGAGCGAGTTTCCTTGGCTATGCGGATGTAGACCCGCTCAGCGCTTGAGTCTGAGAGAAGCTCGCGCAGGAGCTCTTCCAATTCAGCGTTTTCCATTGCTCGTACAATAGCAATTTCGTGGTACCTAGGTTGTATGGGTGGATGCACAAACTGTTCGGGAAAATCGGGTTGTAACGATCGCAAAGGCACGATGCTTGGAGCGGTTTCTGATTGGTTAGAGCGTTTGTATCCAAGTAAAACTTGGGGCGAGCTGGATGACGAGTTGGCGATGGTTTCTGGAGTTAGCCCTGACGATGTGATGGCTCTCGCCGACGAGTTTGCCGAGGAGCTCAAAGGGGCAGTAATCTATCGCGAGGGCGGGGAAGAGGACATGTGTGACTATGTCTATATCCTCTGCCAAGGGCGAGAACCTTGCGCCCTGCAAATGCGCTATGGCGACGTGAAAGTTCCAGAAGAATTTGGCGAAGACGATCGGATTCATGAACTGTATCTGCGTGTTTCTCTTAGTTCGATTGCTCCCATGGCTGTTGTCCAGCAAGTCAACGTAACCTTGTCGCAGGTGGAAGGGCAGTGGGTGATTCGAGAAGAGCTCGCGGCCGGAGTCTACGATGCGCCGCTACTCAAACGTTTCCAGCGTCTTGTTGCCCTCTTGCCGGCATACGACTTGACGCACCTGGACATGGGCGAAATTTCCACGCCGCCGCCAGATTTTGACCATGGCAACTATCGCGAAAATTATGGCAGCGACCCGCATCAGGCAAACTACCTTTTCTTTCGCAATCCGAGCACAATGATCGTCACCTCGGTGCTTTAACATGTCCACCGGACATGCAGTGAGACTTCAAGTCGCTGCACTGGTCGGTTTGGGTTTCAGCTGCGGACAAAAGGTGAGTGTGTCGCCGTTGACGGTGAGTGCGCCACTGAGTCGCCTGGCCGATTCGCGTATGCTGGTTATATCATCCGGTACGTATGTGAGTGGCTCTACCGCTGAGGAGCGCGAGGAGGCATATCAGAGTTATTTTGAGACCTATGGCCGGGATAGTGCCCGCCAGGCTAAGTGGTTTCAGTTTGAGGCACCAGCTTCCGAGCAGCATCTTGACGCGTACCGTTTTGACAAGTATCCAGTTACCCAAGCGGAGTTTGAGGAGTTTGTTAGGGCGACCAGACGAGCTGTGCCGGCGATTGGTGCCGAGGCTTGGAAGCAGCAGCGATTTAGTCAAGACTACGCCCGTGAGGTCCGGCGTTTCAATTGGGAGAATTCCTTACCGCCGAGAGAGCGGGCAGAGCATCCCGTTGTGCTCGTGACCTGGAAAGATGCAAGCGAGTATTGCAAATGGCGTGGCTCTCTCTTCGGTAAAATTCGCATATTGCCAAACGTCGCGGAATTCGAAAAAGCGGCTCGTGGCCGACGTGGCGCGGCATATCCGTGGGGACGGGACTACCAACCGGACAAGTTAAATAGTGCCGAGCGCGGCCCGAGGGATACCCAGGCGGTTGGCTCTTACCCGGAGGGCATGTCCGCACGCGGTGCAATGGATGTCGCGGGAAACGTCTTTCAGTGGACTCGGACGCCGTGGCAACGAGGCAAGGGGCGCATGACTGTCAAAGGCTCTGCCTGGGATGATCACGGAGGTCTAGGAAGAGCTGCCGCAGCCCATGGACGCCGGGCAAGCGTCCGACATGTGATTGTCGGATTTCGCTGCTCGGGCCCTCTGTGAGTGTCGTGTAGGCTACTTAACGCCGGTAATCGCGGCGAGAATGGCCTTATCGCCTTGGATTGCAGTGCGCTGTTGGTACAGAGCCATACCGCGCACTCCACCAAGCTCCTCGCCACCGCCAGCCCGTCCGGGGCCACCGTGCAAGAGAGTCGGCATTACGGTTCCCGGTCCGGGAGATTGTCCGGCAATTTTCTCGCTGCCCAAGTAGAGACGTCCGTGGTAGGCGGCGATTTGCGGTACCAGATCAGCAAAGTACTTGCGATCGTCCGAGTAGAGCGAGGTGACAAGTCCGCCTTGACCCATTTGAACGAGTTTCGCAGCGTCATCGGCACTACCAGAGAAGGAGCCAATGGTGCTTACTGGCCCGAATACCTCGTCGGAATGCAGTGCTTCGCAGTTGCCTGGATCTTTTGTGACTCGCAATACAGGACCAATGAAGAAGCCCTTGCCATCTGCGCCAAGAGCTTCGATTTCACCTTTTCCGCCGTAGGCTTCTTCGGTTTGCGCACTCAGCTTTTCGATGCCAGCTCGGACGTCATTGTACTGGTTGCCGGTAGCTACAGGTCCCATGCGAACATTCCTGCCCACTGCGGGATTGCCGACAACGAGACCTTCTAGTTGCTCTTTGACCGCTTCTACGACATCGCTTAATCGGTCGTCGGGAACAAAGACACGCCGGATGGCTGTGCATTTCTGTCCGGTCTTTTGTGTCATGTCACGAACAACATCGCGGACAAAAAGGCCGAAGGTCTCGGAACCCAATTCGACATCGGGGCCGAGAACTGCGGCGTTGAGAGAGTCAGCTTCGACATTAATATGTACCGAGCGAGAAATGACACCATCACCTGCGCGCAATAGCTGTGCTGTGTCGCTGGAACCAGTAAAGGCGAGCACATCTTGTCCGCTTAGATGACTGAGTAAATCACCAGAGCTGCCTGCGATGAACGAAAGTGCGCCTTTGGGCAAGATGTCTTTTTCTAGGAACATCTCGATCATGCGATGCGAGACCAATGCCGTTGCCGTCGCTGGCTTGCTAATAACTGGCATTCCAGCAAGTAGCGCTGCTGCTGCTTTTTCAGCTAGGCCCCAAGCGGGAAAGTTGAAGGCGTTGATGTGTACTGCAACGCCAGCGCGCGGAACCCGGATATGTTGCGCGGAGAAGCGTGCCGTTCGTCCGATTTGTTGTGAGTCGCCGTCGACCATGATGTGTGTATCGCCAAGACTTGCGCCGATGTCCGCGTACGCAGCCAGGGTGAAACTTGCGCCATCGATATCAAACTTGGCATCACCACGAGTGTTACCGCCGTTGGCGATGGCCAGGGCAATCAGCTCTTCGCGACCTTCGTGAATTACCTTGGCCATGTTTTGCAAGAGCTCGCCGCGTTGCGCAAAGCTGAGCTGTCGGAGCTCTCTTCCACCAATTTCTCGCGAATAATTGAGCGCGCCTTTCCAATCATGGCCACCGCTTGCAATTTCGGCAATGGTTTCCTCGGTGGAAGGATTGAGAAGGGGAAGGGCGTTGCCAGTGCCAGAAACCCATTCTCCACAAAGATGGCTTTTCAAAGATTGCATCGGAGCGCAGTGTAGCGGCCTCAAAATGTCGCGTCAAAGCGGCGGCATGGGATAGCATCGGCGCGTGGAAGAACTTCGTCGGCGGCTAGAAATCGCCTCACTTGCCATCCTGATTGTCGTCGTTGGAGGCAGCCTTGGGTACTACCTTCTCGGTGGCGGCAGGTGGGCTGCTTTTGATTGCTTCTACATGACGATCATCTCTCTGACTACCGTCGGGTTTTCTGAGGTTCTGCCTGGCTTTGCCGAGGTGGAGTTCGCTCGAGAGTTCACCGTTATGTTGATTGTAGTTGGCGTTGGCACCTTTCTGTATTTTGCTTCTACACTCACGGCAACTATTATCGAAGGCGATTTACAACGCGCGCTGAAGGAGACCCGCATGCACCGAAAAATAGACAAATTGAAGGATCATATTATTGTGGCAGGTGCAGGCTCGACTGGGCGGCATGTAGTAGAAGAGCTTATTGACCACGGTATTCCGGTCGTACTAATCGATATCGACCCGGACGTTGTGCATTTGTACAAGGAGAGCGTGTCCGACTCGATGTGTTTGATAGGTGATGCAACGGATGACGACGTACTTGTCAAAGCGAATATCAAGTCCGCCAAAGGGATAGTGGCGGCTCTAGCTGATGACAAAGATAATTTGTATTTGACGATTAGTGCCCGGGAGATGAATACAGAAATCCGAATTGTGGCCCGCGGATCCGATCTCAGAGTATTGAAAAAGCTGCGCAAGGCTGGGGCCGATACGGTTGTATCTCCCAACTATATTGGTGGCTTGCGAATGGTTTCCGAGCTTCTGCGTCCCAAAGCAGTTCGTTTTTTGGATGACCTGCGTCGTGATCGACACAAGACTGGCATTAACGAGGTTTTAGTTTCCGAGGGGTCGGACTTTGTAGGCAAGAGTTTACTCGCCTTAGACTTTCGCAAAAATTCAGATTTACTGGTGTTGGCAGTCCGGGATACTCACGACGATGACTATACCTACAACCCCAGCGCAGACTTTGTATTGCAGGCTGGAATGACGTTAGTTGTGCTTGGTCCGAATGAGCAAGTTGGTGAGTTGCGACTGCAGGCAGGTTCCTAGCTTGCTGCGCGAAAAAAGCGGCTTTGCCCGTACATTCCTGCTAAACCATAACTAACTGTGCAGTCGCGAAATCTACTTATCGGCGCTTTAGGGCTTATCTCTGTGGTTGTGATGTTTAAAGTCATGATGGATTCTAGTGGAGACGACGGGGGTGAAATCGATTCGTCCGCGGTGGAAGACGCTATCAAGGACTATGATCGTAGGCACAAGGAAAGCGCTGAGACGGTCGTTGCTAGCAAGCCATCTATAGTGTCACCAACAAAGGTGCGAAGTGTATTGCCCAAGGACGAGAGCGAGACCAAGCCTACAGCCAAACTCCAACCGCGGGTTATGCCGTCCTTGCCAGCCACAGATTCGATCTACCAAAAAAGCTTGAAGTCGTCCGGCCTGCGTACAGAGATGGCCGACGCAAACAAACTCTACGACCAGGCTGACTATGAGGGAGCGCGCGAAGCTGCTCTGACCATATTGAACGGTCAGTCAGAAAACGTTCGCATGTTGCGTATTGTGGTTTCCAGTAGCTGTATTATGGGTGATGAAGACATTGCCGTGAAGTACTACCAGGGGCTGCCAAAACGCGATCAAGCACAAATGCAACGACGCTGTAAACGGTACGATATTGCGTTCGACGAATAAGCTACGGGTGTGCTACTAAAAGCACATGCGCTAGTTGTGTGAGCTTCCGCAAAAGCAAGGTAAATGATGTCTGATACTCTAAGAAATATTGTTACTACTCCTGAGAAGCGTCCCGCACTGGTGGATGGCTGTGTTGAGCTGGTCGAAAAAGAGGTAAGCGGCAAAGGCCTGATTATCCGCGGTGCTTTCAAAGCCGTAAAAAAGATTAAGCCCGGATTTGTAAAGGGAGCTGTCGACGGCTTGCTCAATGATTGGCTTGATAAAATGGAGCCCTTTTACTCCGAATGGAAGGGCAAGTCCGAGGGCAAGCTCTCCGAGTATCTGAACAGCAAGAGTGGTGAGGTTGCAGACGCCCTACTGACTGTTACCGATGAACGAGCAAAGACCAGTAAGCACAAGACGGCAGCGAAGATGTACGGGAAACTGAGACCCTCTGCTCTAAAGAACGTGGATGCTGCGATTCCTGGGCTCAGCATGCTCATCGAAACGTATCTGTAGGCCGAACAAAAGAGGCAGGCCAAACAAGAGACGCGGGCCAAACAAAAAAGGGATAACTCGTAAATGAGTTATCCCTTTTCTCGATTGGTACCGAGATTAGTCGGCACCATTCACAGCGAAATTATGCCATGAAGTCGTGAGCGCGAACAGTCTTACGCTTGTTTGCTTGCGCACGAGAAGTACCTTGACCGATGAGCCAATGAACCCACTTGTTAAGACCTTCGATAGCGTCTCCACCGGTGTTACAGCCTGTGTCTTTGATCGCTGCTTTGACCTTGGAGCCAACAAGAAGGACCTCTAGGGCCTGAGCCTGTACCTTCTTAGCTGCTTTTTTCTTTGCTGGTGCTTTTTTCTTTGCTGGTGCTTTTTTCTTTGCTTTTGCCATGTTTCAATACCCCTAAGGAGAG
>JAESTW010000305.1 GCA_016763395.1 Kofleriaceae bacterium | reverse complement strand
CTCCCAAAAAGAGCAGAACTCGACCATTTCATCGCTGTACTTACTGTTGTGGAGCGAAATCGATCGTCAGATCCGATACCAAAGGCCCGCAACTGATGTTTTTGCTGCCGCTCATCAGCTCCACCTCGGTGATCGTCATGATGCAGTTGCCGATAAACTCAAAGGTGATGCCATCTAAATCTATAACGTTGAACTCGAGGCCTTCGTTGGTCAGATCACTCTGTCGGTAGCTATCGACAGATCTATTCCAGTTTGGGGTGATGGTGTTAGGAATCGTTTGTGTAGCCCAATCGACGATGACGTCGTTGGTGAGAGCGCCAGTGACGTAAGGGTCAGGTAGTCCAACAATCTTGTCTTCAAAAATCGTAACGAAGTCCCAGGTGGAACCATTTTCGTCAACATTGGAAACGACCGCAGAATCGATAGTGATCGTCCAAACGGTATCGAGAGTACACATGCCGCCGACACAACTGTCGTTGCCTGAACACGAAGAACAAGTACCAGTTTCACCACATACAGTAGAGGTTTGAGCACCATACCCGATGCACTGTCCACTTGAAGTACAACAGCCATCATTACAGAACTCGAGGCAGGGTTGATCCTCCACACAGATCCCGGACACACACTCGGTGGCATCATTACTACACATCCCACAGACCGCTCCGCCAGTTCCGCATCCTGATAGTGATTGAGCTTGGGTCGCTATGCACATGCCGTCTTCTCGACAACAACCGTCGGGGCAGGATGTGGAGTCACAGACAGCAGCAGCTTCGCACGCTCCCTGAGCGTCGCAGGTCATACCGTCCGGGCACGCCACGCAAGAATTACCTAGGCTGCCGCATACCGCTGTCATATTTCCTTGGAGACATTGGTTACCTTCACAGCAGCCATCACAGGCCTCATCACACGTCGCTGTAGGGGTAGCACAGCTACCAGAAAAACACTCGTCGCCAGATTCACAGGTTTGGCAGGTCTGACCTCGGACACCGCAGTTGGACTCACTTGCTGTCGTGTTGCAAACGTTGCCATCACAGCAGCCATCACAATTGGTAAAGTTACAAGTCTCGGGCTGATCACCAGCATCGGGGCGAGCCATGGCGTCTATGCGAGTACCGCCATCACCGCCTCCGTTTACTTGAGCAGGATCTGCGGAACAGCCGATTGCTGCGATCGCAACAAGGAGCAAGGAAAATAATGGTGCTAGTTTAGAATTCATAGTGGTCCTAGTTTAGGTTTGCAGCTTTGATCAGCATTCTACCCAGCTTCCGTTGCCCAATCGAAGTGATCATTCCAACAATTCTTGTTGAATTCGCCCATAGCCCCCAGAGTTCGGCGACACACAGGTAGTGCAATGTGGTGACACGGGTTGGTTACAACGTGTGATGATTATGGCAGAACGCTCAGTTGGGCAGGCTATCGGAGTCGATTTTGGGCACCATCAACGTGGTTTCCCAATCATCGTACATTCCATCGTAGTTGTCGGCCAACTCTACAAGTTTCATGACTAACTCGTGAATGGACTCGAGTTCGATATTGTCGCTTCGGAAGAACTGAATTTGGAATCCCAAATCGTTTTCCTCAGGATCTTCCGCGAGTTCTTCGACTTCGTATTCGTCCAGCACGATTGCGTCGATAAAAGACTGTCGGTCGGCGGCTGTAGCGAAGTAAGCGTAGTGGTCGATCCGGCGTGGAAACACCAAAGGGTCTCCTTCGGCAGCCAGGGCCTCACAAAATTTGCGGTTTCTCATCCACTGCAATCGCTCGCGGTCGGGGAAGAGAAGCTCAAAGTACATCTCCCAATCCGGGTCTGTGCGAACGTGTATGTCTTGCTTCCAGCCTGAGAATCCTGAGAGAAGTTCTGTTGCCGTCGCCTCGATGTCCGGGGTCTCTGCTGTGTAGAAGTAGAGCTGCCAAACACCTTGACTGCGAACTCTTCCAACAAAGAGCGCATCGATCTTGGCTTCGAAGGCATAGACAATTTGTTGCTCGACATGCCGAAGCGCCTCAGGATCGACACCATCGCCCATCCCGTGCTCACCCGGTTCGTTCATGTGAATGAGAACCGCAAGCAGGCCGGGACGCGCCTCAATTGGCGCGTGTTCGCCGACAGCAAAGTCGAGAGCAATCGCCGCAGGGCAGCTATCAACTAGAGTGTGGTAGGAGTCCCAGTCATCTGGGTTGTCGGAGAAATTGGGCAAGAGCGGCCTTGTACGTCTATCTCAGTCTAGCATGCCACAGCTAGATCGGGATATATGCGCTTATCGCCCACTGCGATCCCGCCGTACGAAGGCTACTCCTCCGGCAACGGCTTCATAGTCGGCACAATGGCCTGGTAACTCTGATTTTCTGGCGACTCCGCGATTTCAGTTTGTTGGCAATGAACTTCCAAGGTATCGACATTTCGCTGCAGCTTTTGAGCGAAAGCCGGGTCGTTCATGTCACCATTAATTGGGATGACGCACACACTGTAGTTGCCCGGGGTAACTTTCAGGAAACTCGCGACGCCATCGTCCATGGCAAAAGCCATTTTGGCGTTGCTGGCAGACTTTAAGAAGAGGTCGTTGAGCTCGCCGCCTGTGTGAATGTTCGCAGCTCCTGCAAACAAGAAGACCTGGGCAGCGTCAATCTTCGCCTTGTTTTTTCCTGAGACTTGCACCTTGAAAGTGACCGCTCCTTCTTCAACATTCAAGTTCGCCTCGGTTTCTTGTCCGGCTTTTACCACCGTTTGCATGGCGGCCATTGATGATGCGGCGCCTCCTGAGATCATCGCTGAAAGTTTGTATTCGCCGACCGTGGTGCGTTCCACTAAAAAGCGCCCGTCATCTCCACTTTGCACGACCAAGATGTGACCACTGGTCGCAGGGGAGGTGAGTAGTACCTGCACCCCAGACTTGCCAACGCCGTTAACACTGACTTTGCCGGCGACACTGCCGGTGGCGAGCAAGCTCAGGTCAATCTGTGCGTCCTGAGTCCCCTTGGGCACATCTACACCAATGGAGCGTCCGAATTCTGGATGGTCAGCGACCACAACCCATTGCTTGCTGCCCAGCCCGCCCAGGGTAAACTTGCCGTTGTCATCACTTATCGTTTGCCGCAACTCGCCCAGTCCCGACACGGAATCACCAAGAGACTGCGGGATGAGGTTTTTTCCGGTCGATATGATTCGGCCGGACAGTACTACTTTCGCTCCAGAGACCGCGCTGCCACTCGAGTCGACGACTTGTCCGCTAACTACGCGTCCTTTCTCAACGACAATGGGGGCAATCTCTGTAGTCTCGCTGGTTTTGACGACAATGTTGCCAACATGTTTGGTGGCAAAGGCAGGTCCTTTGACAGTCAGCTCGTAGCTCCCGTCTGGAATGTCGGAGAGTGTAAATTTCCCCTCTACTACCGTGGCTGAAGCTGCGTTGCGAATCGAGACTACAGCGATTTCAGGAGCTGTACCATCGCTTATCTGTATGCTGCCGGTGATGGAACCTGGTGTTGTAAGAGTAATTCGTATGTCGGTGTCGCCGGTCTTGGCTTTGGTTGGCTTTCGCAATCTTGCACTGGCTTCCCCCAGACTTCGGCTGGCCCGCAGTTGAAACATAGAGTCGGACAGTCCGTGGAAACGAAACTCCCCATCGCCATTTGTGGTCGCAAAGGAGGAACCGCTCACGGTCATCTGTTTTAAGTCCGCGCCCTTCCAGAAATCGGGATTTGCCCGTACTTGCGCCTCGGCAATGGGTTGGCCTTCCTCGTCCACAACCACTCCACTAATCGTTCCCTCGACGTCTAGAGTCACTTTCAAATTCGGCTCTTTGGTTTTAACGAGCAAGTTAACATCGATAGGTTTGCTGGACGCTTCTTCGCTGGATGCCTGAAGCAGCAATTCTTCCAGAGGCAGCCCACTCGCGGAGAATTTGCCATTTTCATCGGCAATGAGTTGGCGGTTTACAGACCTGTTGGGCGTGTCTCCACCGGCGACGAAGCGCACTGTCGCCCACGCGACTTTTTCGCCGGACAACGCGACTACCGTGCCCGAGATAATGCCACCTTCGGACATCACCAATCTTAGATCTGAAAGTGGCGAATCCCCGACGTGGATGATTTCACCGGAAGAAGGGGCGAAATCGTCGTGACTAGCGTGCAGTCGCATCGCTCCTGCGGGCACAGCAGGAAGTTCAAACTTGCCATCCTCGTTGCTGCTCACTCCGTCCTTCTTTGGGTCCTCCACGCCGAAGAGTGCGCTGCTATCGTGGGCGATGAGTTTTGCATTGGCTATCGGCTTGCCTTGGTTGTCCACGACGATTCCGGACACCTTCACTCCGGGAACCAAGGTAAAGCGTTGCAAGGTCAATGTGTCCGTATTGCGGGGGATGGACACGAGAATCGATGATTTGGCATATCCGGGCGCACTTGCGGCGAGCAGTGCGCTACCTGGAGGCAGGTTGCTCATGGTAACCTTGCCTTCTGAGTCGGTTTGTTCGCTTACAGACTCAAGAGCGGGAACGGCAACAGTCGCACCAGCTATGGGGTGGTTGTGATCGTCGTAGACCTCAATCTGAATGCCACCACCGGCATGCATCCGGACAAGAGTAGGGGCACTGGTCTCAGTAAGTAAGACGACAGCCGGACCACCGATACGATTGCTTGAGCGGGCATAGATGCTGTAGCGCCGGCCCACCAAATCGTCAAAAGCGAAGCTGCCGTCCGTGTCGCTCACGGTGGTCTTGGGCGGCGCTGAGTTGAGCACGATTGTCGCTCCTTCGACAGGAGCACCGTTTTCATCAATCGCCTGGCCTTCGAGCCGGAGAGTGCCAACCGGATCGTCATCCACAGCCAGCGACATGGTGGCCTGTGAGCGCTGCGCTTTGTCCGGTGTTTTACTAGGTGCAGATGCGGGAGCTTTGTGAGCCGCTTGAACGGGTTTGGCCGCAGCCATAGGCTCGCTCTCCGAGTTGCTGTTGAAGTGACGATAGCTAAGAAATCCTCCCAGGAGGAGAACTGCAATCGATAGAATAAGTAGTGTCGTTTTGTTCATCGCTTAGTGTCTTGTGACAATGCACTCTCCGTGCCAGCGCTCAGTGAACTTTCAACCGCATTTTTGCCTAGAGAACGGTCTATTTGCCCCTAGAGTGGGACACTCTTTGGGCACAGCAGTGTCGCACCCCTGTCCCATTGGGAAGCTAGGTTGAGTTCAGCCCGTCCATTCCTAACGCCGGCTTCGCAAGCGTGAGTATTTGCTAAACTGAGTGTACGAATAACTCGTAAGTCTGCGATACTGCGATCACTGTGGCAGAGTACCTGCTCTAGCAATACACTGCACCGAATTGGCGAGGTATGGTATCAAGTCCCCTGTGCTTAGATTGTATGGTTTTGTTCGCAGCTCTGCGTAGTTCTGCCGACTATTTCCCTTGAAGAGGAGCCCAGCCTTCACCTGAGTAAAGCTAGTCTCCGGCCAGAGCGTGGCCGCCAAAGCAGGGTCGATACTGGGAAGCGCAATGCCTGAAGGAGTTGTTCCGGGAGTGAGCATCACCCACTCATACGTATCTGACTTGGTTTCGCCTGTCACCGCCACTATCAACCCATCGGGTTCTGGATTTTCTTTACATGCCAATGACGCGTTGTCCCAGCTTATTCGAGGGGGCTGGTATCGCTCACGACCAAATTATTGATAAGACCAGCGAGCTCTGTGGTCAGATTGATAGTCTTTGTGATGGTTCCTGAGGCGGTTGGTCCCCCG
>JAESTW010000304.1 GCA_016763395.1 Kofleriaceae bacterium | reverse complement strand
GCTCACACTCCTGCTCGCTGTCGAGTCCAAGTACCCGCCAGCGCTTGTCTATTCTTTGGAGCTTCCAGCCCTGCGCAAGTTGGGTAGAAATGAAGAAGCGGACGCGCGAGCCGAGGCATGTTGGAAGAGGTATGGAGACTCCAAGCACGCCACGAGCCTGGCTTTGGCTCAGGTGTGTAGGCCACCCGAGGTCCAAGCTGCGCCGAAGTAGGTAGTAGTGGTCGCTTGTCCGGTTGCTTGTGTTGCCTACCCTATGTAGGACTCATCCTGTTCTATTTTTCCCAAGACCCAATCAAATTCACCTGATGTTACGTGCGCTTGACAAAAATCACAGTTCCCGGACATCGAAATCGAGAGTTCAGCGCCACAGTTCGGACAAGCGGGTTCCACGCCTATCTTTCCCTTGACTCCACGTCCGCGAATCATGGTCCAGTATTCGGAGTACTCTCGTGGGCTCGACTGATTGCCTGAATAAAACTCGTTGCTATCTTTTTGAACAACGTAATCAAGGCCGCTTGCCCAGATACGAATCACTACAGCGTCGTAGTACGCATCGCGGGTTACTTTCGCGATTTCGTACCCGCTAACAGTCGCTCCTTTGATGACGTTCCGCAGATTTGCTTCACGATACGGTTGCAAACCGTGATCAAGATAACTGTAAATACCATCCGACACCAAGCCACGAATGCTTTCTAGCTTGTCTTCGGACCAGGCTTCATTCATTCGGTGAAAAATCATCGCGCATCTGGTGGTGAAGGCAGTTCGATCGAAGCCTGTCTCCGCTTGCAGATTTTCAATCCACTGCCGGACATAGGGATCGAAGGTTGTGTGCCATCGAGTCCCCACCTCAACGCTGTAGTGGCCAACTCCACCACTTCGGCTTTGTTTCGATATGGTGGACGCTCTGACTACAAACCAGTCGTACACGCCAAAGCCGACCACAGTCTGGCAATGCCCGCAAATCTCATCATCCACCGACTGAAATACGGCATGGCAATTCGGACAATTGAATACTTGAGTGCCCTCGGGCTTGTGAGTGAGCACGCCTCCCTTTCGGTGGAGCGACCAATTCTCCTTTAAATACGTTGTTCCAGTCGAAGTCACGAGATTGAGTTCAATTGTTACTGCGACGTAGTAGTTGTTACTATCCACGCTGCTGCTGTCCGGCAACCAGACCCGAGTGTCTGTGATAGAACCAATGACCACTTGCACCTCGCCTTGGGAACTCAATGCGCTTAGATGTCCTCGAACGCTTGCAGAGAGGTAGGGCGCGAGAGATTTGAGTTCTTCTTTGGGTGAACTATAGGCTCGGCTGACCAAGGCATACATCCAGTCACCAAAGACCACTTCAGAGAAATTCTCGTCCTGCTGACGAATGGCGGACAGCCTGGTTCGCTCCAAGCTTGGTCCCACCATGGAAGAACTGTCAAACTCGATGGAGCCACCCGCTTCCATCATTGCACTGATCCCCCAGACGATCAGGCCGAGCACCAAGAATATTACAAACATCTCTGGGCTCATCTCACCTCCGCCCCCGTCATACCCGCCACCACTACTGTAACCACCTCCGCCTCCACCGCTGTAGCTACCACCGGAACTGCCACCCGAATAGCCACCGCCGCCACCTGGCCTGGCGTCCGAATTACTGGGAACCAACATCAACAAGGTGCATGCAATAACGATGTATCGCAGTATCGTCCAAAATCTCACCATGCCCACGCCGCGCCTTATAGACCTCATAGTGCCACCTCATCGGACAGCTCATTGATATCATCTTGACGCTTTGGCACAACCACAGCGAACAATGGACCCAGTTTCTCGATGTACTGGCACCACTCTGATGGTTTCGCCTTCTTGCGCCACGTTTCTTCGAGGGCCATCATTTGCTCTTCCCAAGCCTCAGTGTTCTCAAGTGAAACTCTGTCCACGCCTTGGTCACACACCAAGAAGAACGTGCCCTCTAGTCGGCAAAAGAACAAAAGAACACCTGTCCGGTCACGGGTATTGCCAACATGCAAGTCGAAGAAAGCACTCTGAGCCGCCTCTTGGAGGTGGGCCTGGCGTTGCCTAGTCGAAGTGAGCCGTCGGCGCAACCAACTTGTCCGAGAGGCGAGAAAACCCACCGCTGCACCAGTGAGGAGCGGCAGCCAGGCAAAGAAATGCAGTGCAAAATTCGTCGCACTGTAGAGCAGAAATAGCGTTGTTCCGACCGCCACAGCCGCTCCAAGTATGACATCAGCAAGTACAAAGGCTCGGCTATTCTTCCGCAGAGCGATCACAAGCTCTACACTGCTGAGCGCCTCGACACTCTTGACCGCCTGAAGGCTCGCCTTCTTCCACTCTTCTAACGTTGACTCGGTCATAGTCGAACCGCGTTGTAGTTGGTTATCAGGTCACACTACACCATCTGTTGCCAATTATATGATGACAACAACATTGATGTAGTG
Organism: Kofleriaceae bacterium; assembly: GCA_016763395.1. Classification (GTDB taxonomy): domain Bacteria; phylum Myxococcota_A; class Polyangia; order Haliangiales; family Haliangiaceae; genus NORP324. Next base: position 13,086 of record JAESTW010000304.1, on the reverse strand, counting down.
TACATGCGTTTGATGTAGCGTCGCCGACACTACGTTTGCTGCTAGTGTTAGCTGCCCGCGTGGCATGCTCGCAACTTCCAACAGGAAACGTCCTCCAATGCTTGATCGTTACATCAAAAGAATTCTTACTGCGCAGGTGTATGCGGTCGCTATAGAGAGCGCCTTACAGCCTGCTGCCAAGCTGAGCGAGCGCCTTGGCAATGAAGTACTTCTAAAACGCGAAGATCAACAACCGGTTTTCTCGTTCAAATTACGCGGCGCCTACAACAAGATCGCCTTACTCGATGCCGACGAGCGAAGTTGTGGCGTGATCTGCGCTTCGGCCGGAAATCACGCACAAGGCGTTGCCCTGGCAGCCGGCAAGCTCGGTTCGAAGGCAACGATTGTCATGCCCATCACCACCCCGGCCATCAAGGTCGAAGCGGTGCGGGCACTTGGCGGCGAGGTTCTGCTTGAGGGGCTGACCTACGATGAAGCGTCGGATCGAGCTAAGACATTGTCTGCCGAGAGCGGTCTTACGTTGATTCCCGCGTTTGATGATGCCGACGTAATCGCAGGCCAGGGCACGATCGGGGTAGAGATTGCTCGGCAATGCACAACGATTCCCGATGCTATCTTCGTTCCCGTCGGCGGTGGTGGCCTCATCGCTGGAGTGGCGGTCTACATCAAGCATTTGTATCCCGACACAAAGATCATCGGAGTAGAGCCCGAAGAGTCGGCCAGCATGCACGCTGCTCTTAAGGCGGGGAAGCCGGTAACCCTCGATCGCGTTGGCATCTTTGCCGATGGCGTGTCGGTACGTCGAGTCGGCGATGAGAGTTTTTCTCTTTGCAAAGAGTACGTAGACGAAATTATCTTGGTCAGCACCGATGAGCTTTGCGCTGCCATCAAAGATATTTTCTTAGACACCCGAGCGATCACCGAGCCCGCGGGAGCCCTGGCAGTCGCAGGGCTGAAAAAGAAAGTGGCGGCCGAGGGCTGGCAGGGCAAGAGCCTCGTGGCTATCAATAGCGGCGCCAACATGGGCTTTGACAGGCTTAAGCATGTGGCGGAGCGAGCGAATCTTGGCGAGCAAACCGAGGGCATCTTCTCGGTGCAGATTCCCGAAGAGAAGGGCGCGTTTTTGCGTTTCTCGAAGTTGCTCGGGGCTCGGGCGGTGACCGAGTTCAATTACCGCTTGAGCGATGCGAACGAAGCGAAAATTTTCGTAGGTGTTGCTTTGCAGGAAGGCCTGCGGGAGCGTGATGCAATCGCACGCGAACTCGCCGAAGCTGGCTACGGCGTGCTCGACCTATCGGAGAACGAGTTGGCAAAGACGCACATTCGCCACATGGTGGGCGGGCTCATGCCGGGCTCCGACGAGAGCGAGCGGCTCATTCGCTTCGAGTTTCCCGAGCGCCCCGGCGCACTATTGAATTTCCTCGAGTCGGTGGGCGCGGTTTGGAACATCAGCCTCTTCCACTATCGAAACCATGGCTCCGACTATGGCCGAGTGTTGGCCGGCGTGCAGGTTCCCGATGCCGAGCGCAGCGACTTCGAAGCGCATTTGCAGAAGCTCGGCTATCCGTATTGGGATGAAACCGAGAATCCGGCCTACCGGTTGTTTCTCGGTTAGTGCCTCCATACGCTTGGGTACCAAGCGCGAAGTTTAGGTCAAAGTCCAAGGCCAAAACGAATACGCCACGTTTTTGATTCGGCTATACATGACCAAAAACGTAAAGTTTAGTGAGTTATGGTCATATATTATGTTTTTAATTTGACCAAAACATGTGTTCCAGGTGCTATGTTGGTCTAAATATGGCTCCTGCGAAACTGACTCCGGCTGTTGTTGCCCGAGAGAGAGAACAAGCACTCTTAGAAGAAATACTGTCCTCGGACCAGCCAGAACTTGTGGCGGTCTGGGGACGACGGCGAATTGGGAAGACATTTTTAATACGCAATGGCAGGTCGGTCCAAGGACCTTACTTTGAGCTTGTTGGCACTAAGGACGGTGATGTCCGCAACCAATTGGGAAACTTTAGCCGGTCACTGTCTGAGACATTCCACGATGGAATTACTCTTATGCACCCAACAAGCTGGAGTGCTGCTTTTGCAGAGCTTCGCCAAGCCATTACCAAACGACCTCCATCTGCACAGCCCATTACTCTTTTCTTTGATGAAGCCCCATGGCTCGATAGCAGGCGAGCTGGATTCCTGACGGCACTCGAACATTTTTGGAATTCATGGGCTTCCACTCAGTCTCACGTCAAAGTGATCGTCTGTGGCTCGTCCGCTTCTTGGATTCTCAATAAAGTTGTCAATGGAAAGGGAGGTTGGCATCGCAGAGTTACCCGGCGGATTCATCTGCGCCCGTTTACATTAGCGGAGTCTGGTATATATCTTAGAAGTCGCGGGGTATCATTCGCGCCACGGGACCTTATCGAGATTTACATGGTCTTTGGCGGAACAGCTGCATATCTGAAGGAAGTAAAACGAGGTGAAGCTTCTGCCATCGCGATTTCTCGGCTCTGTTTACAGAAAGACGCCGTGTTTTCCAATGAGTACCACGAGCTCTTCCACTCCCTGTTTTTGTCCGCAGCTCATCATATGAAAATGGTAGAGGCACTCGCGACGACAAAAGCGGGGCGGACAAAAACTGAATTGCGAAGTGCCACCAAGCTCTCAGGCCGGCAATTTACTGAGATCCTTGCAAACTTGGAACAGTCAGATTTTGTCGACTCCTATCTTCCATTTGGAAAATCGGCCGCCAAGGACACACGGTATCGGTTGACAGACTTTTTCGTCTTGTTTCATTTGCGGTGGATGAAACGAGCTAGACGAACAACAGGATGGACATCGCTGCAGAGCACTCCATCCTATCGAGCGTGGGCAGGGCACTCCTTTGAGACATTGGTGTGGAACCATATAGGAGGACTTCTTAGTGAGATCGGTTTGCAAAACGCTCCGGTGAATGTGAGTACCTTTGACTATCGGGCAAGCGATGCCAACGATGAAAGTGCTCAGATTGATCTATTGATTGATGTGGAAAAGGGCAGCTTGTACATCATCGAGATCAAGCACTATCTCAAAACATATGAAGTCACCAAAACTGAGCGATCCCACCTGCTCAGGCGTAAACGTGTTTTGCAACAAGAGACGAAGCATCAACGCACAGTGTTTATCCAGCTGATTTCGTCGAGTGGTGTCAAAGCCAATGTCCACTCCAAAGAGGTTGTTGATTTTATCTATCCACTAAAATGCTTACTGTCTTCGTAAGGCACATTCTCAGAAGCCCTATTCGTACAGTGGTGCGAATTCTACAAGCGTCGGATCCCAACCCAGGCCAATAGGGGGCAATCCACGAACGAAGCTCCCTGCTATGGTAGAAATCCCGAGGATACCGTCACAGTTGTGATCTTGTATTGTCCGGATAGTTACATTGCGACGTCCGGTCAACGGGTCTGTCGCTTCGAGGATCATCTCAACTCGAAAGTAGAGTTGTCCTGGTTTCTCTATGGCAAAGCGAGGCTCAGAGAGTGGCAGAGATTCCCAGTATGCAGACTCAGGTACGGATCTGAGCAAAGGGTGACTTCCTCAGCTCCAACTCGAACGCTCAACTCCGCGCCAGGTACATCGGACGGTTCTGTGTAGGAAAAACTCGCAGATAGCAGGAGTAAACTCCCTAAGAATTTGACTAAGGTGTGCATCTCGGTACCTCGAGATGGTCAATACAATCGTTTTGCTTTCGGTTGTCGTGAGGCACAAAGACCTTGTATTCAAGGGTGGACGACTGACCCGCAGCATCTGTGGCCAAACACCCAAATGTCGTCTCCCCATACCGACGGATGTTGCGCTTGGAGTTCCTAGCCTGTCAACATTTATATACCCGCTTGGATCCAGCGCGTCCGGATATGAAATAGAATTACACTATGTACGGACTGCGTCCAGGCGTTCGGATATTACTCCCAAACAATAGAGTTTTAGCGATCAGCTGTCCGACGATCTTGCCACACGATTGCATTGCGTTCTGGACACAGTGTTTTCGATAACTCAATCGCTGGAGTCCTTGTCCGACTCAAGGCTGGCCCATTCCGCAGCATGGTTGATAACCTCGTCAGTGGATATCAGGCCAAGTCGAGTCCGGATACGCTCTATGTTGGAGTATACTGTACTCACGGACAACCCGAGTTCAAATGCGATTTCTTTTGGAGAGACGCGGCTTCCCAGCAAGATGTATACGTCTTTCTCTCTTGGTGGGAGTTTATCACTGAGAACAATACCCTTTTGAAGTAACTTGGCAATGTGTCCGGGGATAATCGTTCCCTGCTGATAGATGCGTTCTGTTGCTTCGCATAAGGTCTTGAGGGATTCTGATTTTGAAACAAACCCTTTGGCCCCAGCCTCAATTAGACTGGCAACGATGCTGTTTTCTCTCATGAGACTAAACAGAAGCACTTTGGCTCCATGGTCACAGAGCTTACGTATTGTCTCTGGCCCAGTAACACCGGGCATTTGGATGTCGAGGATAACCACATCCACGTCTGTTTTGGACAGTACAGAGAATACACCTTGGGCCGAGCCGACACAGCCTACTACTTCATGCTCGGTGCAGGAAACGAAGTGCCGCGCAATGCCCTCTCGGACAACCGGGTGGTCGTCTGCAACAAGAATTCGAATGGGCCTTTTGTCGCTGCTAATTGTTTCAGCTGTCATTTTCAGAATCTTTCACTGGAATGCACGCACAGATAGTTGTTCCTTCGGACGTGGACTCAATCGTCAGGTGGCCAGATAGAGTATCCACCCGCTCGCTCAGCCCCATGAGTCCCCAGGTTCCAGTGCGAACTGCAGCAACGTCAAATCCTATACCCTCGTCATGTATGCGGACGACAATTTCCCGACCAGGAACTCGCTGTTCTGCTATGGAAATAGCAACGCGACATTCTCCGGCGTGCTTCATTATGTTCGTCAAAGCCTCCTGAGTGATACGATAGATAGCCTCGTTGATTTCATGCGACAAGGGGGCACTCAAGGTCTCGCACGACAGCCGCACTTCGATTGCAGAGCGACTCGGCAATGCGTCAATGAGTGCCTGAATACGCAACTCTAAGGACGGAATCTTGCCGTCTCGCAACTCATCGAAAATTACTCGTGAGGAGTAGTTTAGCCCCTCAATGATGCCTGAGAGGTTTTCTAGGTCAACAAGGAGTTCTTCTGATGAGGCGTCGATCTTCCTTGTGTTGAAGTTGTGTTCTAGGTTGGTAATGTTCATCCTCGCGCCAACGATGAGTTGCCCCAGCTCGTCATGAAGGTATCTCGCGATATTTGTCCGCTCAGTGGTTTTAGATACTTCTAAGAGTTGAGCTAGTTCACTCACTTTCTGGGCCGACAAATCCGCCCTTTGTACGAGAACACGGTTGTCCGAAGACAGAAGTTCATTGAGCACATAGTACTCTCTAGTAAGTTTGTAGCCGAGATGGCCCAGCAGTATCGAAACGGCACTCCCGATCACAATGTAGAATGCAGGAATATGGATGAGGGGGTAGTGTAGATATTCGGGGTGAGGAACCAGGTAGGCAATAATGAAAGACCCTGTCATCACCGTGCTTATGATTATTCGGGGGATAAGTGCACAGGGGAGAAATGCCACAACCGGAGCGAGTGCATACACAGCGTAGAAAAATGGGCCGTCAAATCCTCCCAACGCGGAGAGGTAGTGAGCACCTACTGCGGGCAACAGGCAATACAGAGGTACTGCTACAATTTCTGGGTGCCGCCTCGCGAAGGGAAGCCATTGCATGAGCATCCAGCACAGGACGCATACCCCCAATTGAAGGAAGAGCCAGGTGATGCCGCTTGCCGCCTCAATGTGCTTACTTGCCAAGGCAAGCTCCAAGGCTATCGCCATCAATAGAGCGAGGCTCACCACAATGGCGGTTGTCTTAACTCTGTTCCTCGTTGTTTCACGAGCCCAGCTATAAAAAGCATTCTGGGTTTGTTCGTCGGCATTTCTAAACGCGCTCAAGGCAATAACCTAGCATTCATGTGAGCCGGCCGTTCGCCGTTTCTTGTCAAGCCAGAAGGTCATTTCTCACTGGGTAATCATTACTACATACGCTCGGCCGCCCCATGTGTACCTTCGCTTAAACCTAATTGGCCAATCGCCTGCCGTCCAACCCCCCATGGATACCCAAATGGAAAAACTAAATACAATATTGCCATTCATTACGATTTTCAGCCTTTTCGCCTGCGGAGACAGTGATGATCTGGATCTGGCTGATACCCCTACCCCTGATGCGACTCCGGCTCTCGATACTCTGGTGTTAGATTGCTCGGACGTAGGTATTGGTGAAGTTCTCACTCTAGAAGACAGAAACGATGGTGTGGACTATCTGATTTCATGCGTATTGTCTGTATCGGGGGACTTGATCATTGACCCCGATGTAACGATTGAATTTACAACCGACGCTGGAATCAGTGTGTCCACAGATGGTTCCATTGAGGCTATCGGTACGACAAACAAACCAATTGTATTTACCGGGGAGGACAAAACTCCAGGCACATGGAGGGGAATCTTTGTAGATAGCAACGATGCCAACAATGCGCTTTCCTATGTAGAAATCGACTACGCAGGAGGAATGGGCTTCAACAGCAATGATGATAGAGGAGCAATCATCATCTATTCCGATTCGCGTTTGACGGTCGCAGATTCTACCATTCGCAATAGTGAGACCTTTGGAATCAATGCCAACTATGGCAGCAGCCTTCTTGTTCTAAGTGACAACACCATCACAGCGTGTGATGCTCCCATATCCATGCTGGCGCACTATCCAGGCACCATCTCCGGCGGGATGTACACAGGAAATACCACGGATGCAATCATCGTCAACAGTGCGGCGATTGCTGTGGAAACTACGTGGCATGATCTGGGAGTTCCCTATCAATTCCCCGCTGGATTTCGTGTTGTTGCTGGCGGAACACTCACGGTTGAAGCTGGAGTCACCTTGGAATTTGGTTTGAATTCAGTGCTAGACGTTAATGAAGGTGCCTCTGGGCCTAAACCTAGCCTAATCGCTGTAGGAACTGCTCAAAACCCAATCCTATTTACTGGAATCGAGAAACTGAAAGGCGCGTGGCAAGGCGTTTATTTTGACACTCCATCCGCGCTCAATGAAATTGGTTTTGCAACAATAGAATACGCAAGTGACCCCACTAGTCCTGGAGCTATCTACACCTGGTACGGAACTGTTCTGAGGGTGCATGATGTGTTATTCGAGCACATTCAGAGAGATGGGATTCATGTAAAAGCTGGCGCGTCGGGTCACAACGTCGACAGCGTTAACAATGTTTTTGTCGATATCGACGGCTTGGAGTTTGCGACTAGTACTTAGCAGCCACCGTCTCAGCTTCGCTCATCCTCTTCTTTTGGTTTTTAGCACTGAGCATCAAGTTTGGGCTCCGACGCTACACTAGTGTGTATTCCAGTTATGAACCAAACAAAGAAAATTCGAATCGTCGGCATCTCTATTACAACCAGTGAAGCCACTGCACCTCAGGACATTGGCGCCCTTTGGGGCAAAGCGGCTGTATCTGGCGTGTTGAGCGGAGACAGCTACAATTATGGGGTCTACTGCGACTACGAAGATGGCCGCCACGGAAACTACCGAGTCGTCGTGGGAAGCGAGAGCGATGCCGAGCCCGCGGCCGGACAAGTCGTCATCGAGATTCCCGTCGGATCGTATGAAGTGATCGAAGACGAAGGCGCTGTCGAGCAGATTGTTGGCGCGGCTTGGCAGCAGGCCTGGACCAACTATGGCGAAAAACGCAGCTTCGCAGTGGACTATGAACGCTACCTAGGTAGCCCCGAGCATTCCAAGTTTGGGCTCTACATTGGAGTTGTCTAAGAATAAGTATTATATCGTTGGTGCTAGTTCCAGCCCGCCTCAGCGATCAAGACGCGCACTTCCGTTTCGAGTAAGGCTGGGGCCGTATCTTGAGGAGAGTTGAGATAGTGCTCCACCACTGGGCTGTGGGCTGGAACGTAAGAACTTTGTGGAAACCAGCGTCCGATAAGGTCTAGATACGTTTCGTGCAGCGTTTCGTAGGAGCCGCGATGTACGGCTACCGCGTACCGGCCTCCTGGGATTTGACTTTGCGCCACTGGCCCGTCGGGCAGGGCAACCTGTCTGCTGTGCAGAAGGCACGCTTTGTATCTCAGCAGTTCGGTAGGCGTTGTATCGGGATCGTCGGGTACAAGGCCAAACATGTTGCGTTGAGCAAACGCGTCCGGCCCGTCGATGAGATTGTTAGCCAATACCCAAGTCACAAATCGCTCCCAAACGACTCCAACTTCGAGATAAGGGCCGCGGTGTTGCATATAGAGTACATCCAGAGCTGGTTCGGTACGCACTATCACGCTCACCCTCGGTTCACAGGGAGTGGGGGCAGGTGACGCATTCCCTGCCGTTTTTTCTGCTCTAAATTGCATTGGACTTAGTAAGAATCGTTCTGAGAAGGCTCTTGTGAATGCTTCATGCGATCCATATCCTGCCTCGAGGGCGATGTCGACAACCGGACGTTTGCTGGAGCGCAGGTACCTCGCACCTCGTTCTAGACGCAAGCGCCGAGCGAATCCCATGACGGACTCTTCGGTGAGTCCTCGAAAAATACGATGGAAGTGGTGGACAGAGAATCCCGTGATTTTTGCTATTTCTTGCGGACGAATCTCCTCGTCCAAGTGCGACGAGATGTATTCTTGTGCACGCAGAACGCGACGCTCGTACTCTTCTCTGGTTGCTGTCTTCTTGGCCACCTAGATAGTGAACCACCAGCTTGCTTTCTAAGCGGTGATTTTTGTGCTCGATACAAGCAAAGCTTTCGAAATCTGCTCTTCATCCTCCACAATATTAAGTTAACTAAACAATGGAATCTTATTAGGTGACCGATGGTTAATTATTTGCTAGGGTGTAATTATGAAAAAAGTACTTGTAACGGGGGCTGCTGGGCACCTTGGATTTGAACTGGTGTCACAGCTCTTGTCCTATGATTATAGTGTGTTAGCTAGCGTTCGTCGGCTAGGAGTCCGGAGTGAGGCCTTGGAAGCGTTGGGAGCTGAGGTGGTGGTGTTGGACCTTTTAGACGGCCCAGAAGTTATCAAGGTTGTTGCTGGGGTAAACATTGTCTTTCAAGTGGCAGCGGTATTTGATCTTACCGCCAAGAACCCAGAAGAGCAGGTGGTTCGGCCAAATCTCTTGATGACCGAGAATGTCTTACGGGCTGCCGCCGCCGCTAAAATCGACAAGCTGATCTACACGTCCTCCATTGCCGCGATAGGTACAACCACCGATCGTCCGCTCGGAGAATCTGATTGGAATCTCAACAGCCCCGAGCCCTATGCGCGATCCAAAGCTCTATCAGAGAAACTCGCATGGAAGTTAGCAGATGAACTAGGGGTTTCAATGGTGGCAGTATTGCCGGGAACCATTTGGGGACCTGGCGGGTATGGACTTACCGCGAGTATGCAGTTTGTTGCGGACATCGTTAACGGTCATATTCCGTTCGCCATGAACGCGGAGCTGAGCTTGGTAGACATCCGAGATGTTGCAGAAGCACACATTCGGGTGCTGGAATCTGACACGGCGAGTGGTCGATATATTGCCACCCATAATACGTGGTCCATGAAGATGATCCACACAGAACTGCTATCGTGCGACAGCACCCTCAAGACATCGTCCCGAGTTGCTCCTAACTGGCTTACGCGGATCTTTCCGGCATTCGATTGGCTCAAGGCTTTTGTGACTCGTTCAGAGCGCACAGTTACACGAGCAGTGATCGCCGAATATCTAGGTAAGAAGCAACTCTATGAGCCATCACGCCTATTGTCTGAACTTGCGTGGAAGCCTCGAGATACCGAAATCACTGTCGCTGATTCACTGGTATGGACCAAGGAGTTCTTACAGGCGCCAGCACTGACAGGTTAACTTTGTTACGCTTCAAATAGGGATGGAGAAGCAACGAGCACGGAATAAGGAGGATAAAGCCAAGCGCAAGCAATCGATCGTGGACGCGCTCCACACAATTCTCAAAGGCTCGCAGAGCATGCCCTCGGCTTCTGAGATCGCAAAGCACGCAGGAGTGACCAAAGGCGCAATCTATCTCTACTTTAAAACTCGTGAGGAGATCTTTCTTACTCTTTTTTTACAAGAGGCAGAACTTTTCTATTCGGACATGTTTCCACGAGTGCGCGGAGATGACTATGAGCTCCGTACATTTCGCGATGGGTTCATTCGATTTATCGTCGACCACCCAGTGTTTATGCACTTGGGCCTACTGGCACCGTCGGTGTTGGAACACAATGTGTCCGCCGACTTTCTCCGTGCCTTCAAACAGTCAGGCGCGGACGGCATTGCTCTTTTTGCCAAGGCGTGGCAGCAAAGGCATCCAGGGCTATCGGTGGTGCAACTACAGAACTTTACATTGCGAATATTTCTCTTATCGCAAGTGTTGTGGCAACACCACAATCCGCCAAAGCGCGTGTTTGAAATAATTGATGCGCAGGAGAATTGGCTACTGCAAGGCAGTCTACAAGACTCGTTGCGAGAGAGCTTTGACTGGATGTGGACTGGGCTTGTAAGCAGCTCGTTACCCTGAGGTTGCTCGACATTGGCTGGAGCAACAACAGAGTCGTTAGTTGAGTACTTTATTTCTCGAGTAAGGCTTCTACATCGATCGATATGTCGACCATGTTTCCTACAATAACGCCGCCCTTGTCGAGGACTGAATTCCAGCTCACACCAAAATCGTGCCGATTGATCTTGGTCGTGGCCACAAATCCAGCGCGAGTAATCGGTCCCTTGTCTTCGTTGTCTTCCCAAAATGGCGTCGGCCATTCGCCTAAACGCTGCACATGGAGGCAGACTTCTTTGGTGATTCCGCGAATGGTTAAGTCACCAGTAAGCTCCAGCTCGTTTTCACTTTGAAGAACAACGCTGGTGCTCTTGAAGGTAATATGGGGATACTTCTCAACGTCGAGAAAATCGGGTGCTTTTAGGTGGGCGTCGCGATCTGCTTCTCCCGACCAGAGCTCGTTTGCATTTAGTGTTGCTTCCAGCTCCAGTTTCGTTGGATCCTCAGCATCGACCACAAAGCGGCCCGAGATGTTCTTGATGTGGCCCCGAACATTGGTAACCATCATGTGTCGAACTGTGAATTCTGCGCCTGTGTGTCCTGGCTCGAAGACCCAAGTTTGTTTTGTCATTTGTCTATCTTTCTGCCGCCGTGAAGGTCTACAAAATATTCCAAGTAACTGTTTTTACGAGTAGTCATTTGTTGTCTGATGCGCCTTTGGGCTGCTTTGCATTGTTATTGTGTACTTATAGTAACAACGGAATATTGAACTGAAAGGCGACCTGTGAACATATTCTGTGCATGAGCACACAGAACTCTGGTATCGAAAATTGGGATGATATTCGCGCGGCGTTCCATGTTGCTCGTCTGGGGACTCTCAGCGCTGCGGCAAGTTATTTGGCTATCCACCACTCCACGGTAATCCGAAAAATCGACGCGCTGGAGCAGCGACTGGGAAGCAAACTCTTCCACCGCCATGCGCGGGGCTATACGCCAACAGAGGTCGGACAAGAATTGATGCGTGTTGCGGCAGTCACCGAGGAGCAGTTCACGCAAATGGTCAGCAAGCTTCGCAATCGCAGCGATCAGGTGAGTGGCCAGCTCGTTGTCACTACCGTCACCGCTCTTTCACCATGGTTGACACCACACCTTGTCGCATTTCAAAAGCTGCATCCCCGATTGAGAATTTCACTGATCGCCAACGACCGTCGTCTCTTGTTGGAGCACGGCGAAGCCCACGTTGCCCTGCGAGCGGGAACGAAACCCAAGGAGCTCGACAATGTCGTGCAACACTTGTGTGATTTTCCGGCAACCCTCTTTGCTCACGAGAGCTATGTGGCGAGCGTTGGTTCCTTTCGAAGTGATGCCGACATCCCCAGCCATAGGTTCGTTGTGAGTGATATCGTAATGAGCACCGCCCCCTGCCATCTTTGGGAGCGTGAGAATATTCCCGATACTTCTGTGAGCTATCGAGCCTCCGAAGTGCGCAGCGTGGAAGATGCGATCTTGGCCGGCGCCGGCATAGGTTTTTTGAGTCTTTGGACCGCTTCTCGGACTCCCAACCTCGTTGAGATGACCCCCGTGCGACCAGAGTGGAAAACGGCGGTGTGGATGACAACACACTCTGCTATCCATCACACCGCCAAGATTCAGGCATTTTCGTCCTTTCTGAAATCCAGGGTACAGATGATGGCGGCTGAGGATCCAATCCTTTTCGGACAGGAACCACAATAGGCTTTGGTCTTGAATCTAGCGGAGACCGAGTTTTCGTCCCCTCACACTCAACCTTGTTTCCGTGTTATTCTTAGATGCCAATTCATCGACGGAGAATTCGAGTCCGGAGATCTTCTCCTACCAAGACACGGCTTGCTCGACGAGGAAGTCCCAAACTGCGCTGACCCGGGGTACCTTGCGAAGAGCACGATGGGTAACCAAGAAGAGTTCGTCTTGTGGCCATGGTGTCATCGTGCGCAGCAGTTTCGGGCCGATCCTCAGTGGAACCAAACCGTAGTGCACTGCGCTCTTCGAAGGCATGAGCGCAGCGCCGAGTCCCGTACAAACGACCGCAATTTGAAATCGAATGCTGTCCGAACGCACCACCGGGTCGGCTTCCGCGTGCTCCCGCACCCAGCGCGCTGCAGGGAAGTGCGCAAAGCGATCGCCGAATGTCACCCACGGCACGGCACTCCACGATCGCAACGTTCCGAGCACCTTGGCGAGCTCCGGCGTTGCTGCGAGCACCCATTCTACCGGCGCCAGGGTTCGCACAATTAGGTCACCTGTTTCCGGACGCACAATGCGCAGCGCAATGTCGGTAACGCGGCGCGCGACGTCCACCACCTGTTCGTCAGCCAGGAGATCGATTCGAAGCCCCGGATACCGGGCGAACAAGGCGGGGAGGTGAGGGGCGATGAGCACCTCGGCGGCGTCGGGCGGACAAGCGATACGGACTATTCCCGATACGTCGCGTTCGAGAGATTCCGC
>JAESTW010000303.1 GCA_016763395.1 Kofleriaceae bacterium | reverse complement strand
GAATCTGAGAATCGGTACTTCGTCCCCAGCTACAGCACGCGCAGGCGTTTTCGGATTTGTGCTTTGGGAAGAGCCGACATTTCCCCTCGAGCTAAACCAGTAATTTTCTCCGTGGCGATGCCGAGAATTTCGCCGTCTTTTTGATTGGGGTCAATGGGCTCGTGAATGAGCTCAAATCTGCCGTAGTCAAAGGGCTTGCCCGGCGCGGCTTGCACTTTGACAATTGACTCTCGAATGCCCTGTTTTGCCAGCTCTAGTTGCCGATGAACGCAGTAGGGATTGTTACCCGGCTTGCCCAAGATCGCATGTGAAGTCCAAGTGCAGCCCGCGAGGCACTCTTCTGCGTAGTAGCAGGTCGCGCAGAATCCCCAGAGGTCGTCCTTTGTCCGGTTTCGGAGTTTTTCTAGGCCGGTGCCAGGTTCGGACAGGGTTTTCAAGTCGTCGGAGCCCAAATTGCCGACGGTATAATCTGCCGAAGGAAGCGAGGGGCAAGCTTTGAGACTGCCATCGGCTTCGACGCCAAGGGTCGACCGTCCGGCGCCGCAGCCAGAGAAGTGTGAACCGCTACGCAATTCGGCTGAGTAGGGACCGAAGTAGCCAACGTTGTTGGCCGGGAAGAGTCGGACACCAGCGGGATCGAGGTGCGTGCGTTTGATCCAGACTAGTAGTGGGAAAAGTTCTAATAGGTCATAAGGCTGCAATACGAGATCTGGACGGTCTGCGGCTCGTCCGAGGGGAACAGTGACGGCGATTTGCCATGCCTTGGACCCCATCGCGACGATTTGTTCAGCCAGCGCCGCTAACTCGGGCATGGACAAGCGATTGATTTGCGAATTTGTCGTAAGCCGAATGGGCGAGTTCGATATGCGCTCGGCAGCTTGCATGAGCGCCTCGAAGCTACCGGGCCCGCGCAGCATGTCATGAGTTTGCTGCAAGCCATCTATGGAAATACCAATGGTGTGTACTCCAGCCGCAACTGCCAGGTCGACCCGCTCCTGGCTGAGATTACGCGCTCCGGTGGTGATTCCGCAACGCATGCCAGCGTCCGAGATAGCCTTGGCGATAATGTGCCAGTCATCGCGAAGATACGCCTCGCCGCCAATGAGTGTGATTTCCCGGACACCTGCTTCGGCAAACTGCGCTACGAGCTCTAAGCATTTTTCTGGAGAGAGTTCGTTGTCTCGCGCCTTGCCGGCCCGAGAACCACAGTGCTTGCATCCCAAATCGCAGGCGAGGGTTATTTCCCAAACCAAATAGGTCGGATACGCGACCTCGCCGCGTTTCGCTCTTCCTCTTGAGGCGGTCACTCGGACTCGTCGGTCTCAGGAGCGACGCCGTAGAGTGGCACACCACCTGCGTCGGTGGTCGATGCATCGGGGGCTGTAGCGTCCGGGGCGGATGCGTCGATTGCAATTCCGTACACCGCACCATCGGTTCCCACTCTAGCATCGGGGGCTGCGATGCCGTACACCGGGCCGGGCTCGGGCTCACTATCTGAGCAACCAGGCACAGCGGCCATCGTCGCGGCGAGCATCAACCCCGGCAAAGGATTGCGCGAACTGCGAGCTTGCGGGGACGGACAGAAAGGACACGAACCACTGTCGAGACTGGCGGGTTTCACAAAGGTGTCACATTGGGGGCATCGGACGAGTGCGGACATGGTCACGACTCTACCAGATTCCTAGCCCCTAGTGTAGAACGAGTCTAGCTCCCAGAGTGTGCGAATATCACTCTAGTTTTGGTGGAGCTGGAACGTCTGGCGCCATTCCATAGACCGGCTTATCCCTTGTATCGGGAACAGATGCGTCAATAGCTGGTGCTTCTTTTTTACCCGCATCTTCAGCGGTGATGTCGGACACTGGGGCCTCCACTTCGCTGGGAGTAGGGCTACGTGAGCAAGCTGGCACAGCCGCCATCGTCGCAGCTAATACTAAACCCGGCAAAGGATTGCGCGTGTTGCGAGCTTGTGGGGACGGACAAAATGGACACGAGCCAGTATCGAGACTGGCGGGCTTCACAAAGGTGTCGCATTGCGGGCATCTGACGAGTGCGGACATATAGGGTTTGAGTCTACCATGTTGGCTTGGCAGAACTCGTAAATCTCTGCCGATCTAGCTCTGTCCGTGGATCAACTCCCGAGCCTCATCCGCTTTTTCTTTGGGCACCCAAATACCCATCGGGACAAAGGGACCAACGACCGAGAGTAGGGTTCGCAAGTAGCGTCCGCGCACGAAACACTGGATATCCGCATTTGCCAGTGCTTCTGTGAGTGGCAAGAGGGAACCGGGCCTTTGCAAAACCCAGACGGGAACGAGCTCTGGATTGCGAAAGCGGGCACGGAACTCTCCTGCGAAATCGAGCGCAAGTGCCGGGATAAGTACTAATGTAGAGAGCGAGATGATCGTCATACCAAGCTCTGTAGTCGAGGTCACGAGGTAGTAGAGACCCAATGGAAACGCGAGCGAGATGGCGATCGCAATCGCAAAAGACCGGAAATCACCTTCTGATTTTGATCCGGCCACGACGCGTATTTGCGAGCTAGAAGAACGTAAAGCGAGGGCCGTGATTAGAATGGATGCAAGAGCAACACTGATGAGCTGCATCTTCTGTAGATAGCTTTCGGTCTCTAGCAGCGCTTCCTCGAATTGTCCGTCCCGCGAAGCAAAAAGAACAATTCCTAGTATAGCGGGAGCAATGAGAAGTGGTGCAACACCGGTCAAGGGAAGTGTGAAACGGCCCGTGCGAAGTTGAAAGGTGCGCCGTATTAGCGAGGTACTAACAACCAGAGCGAGAGCGACAAGCATGAAGACTTTTGCGAAAGCGAAGGCATCCACCGATGAGAGTGCTCTTGCCTGGTCCAGAAATTCTGGCAGTAGCGGCAAGGCTCCAGCCAAGAGGACCACGGCATAGCCGTTTCCCAGACCGTAGCGGCTGATGAATTTGGCGATTATGTAGAGCAGAACAGAACCGCCCAAAAGTGCCATCAAGACAGCGCTAAATTCAAGTTGCGAGAGCGAACCAAGACCGTAGTCGTAAAAGCCTTGGCCAAAGGAGCCGAGCCAACGAGTGACGAAGAAGACCTGAACGGCGAGCAGGACCAAGCCAAGTCCGAGAGCCAGATTCTCAATCGGTGCCCGTCTTGCGGCACCGCCGTGTCGTCTTCTTCGCCATGGTGGAATCAAAAATGCAAGGCCCTCGGCCAGTACAGCGCCGCATAAAAATGGCGTTAGTCCCAAAGCCACCCATGACACTTGCCTTGTGGCGCTAGTTGCATCGCTTGTGAGCAGGTTCCCGCCAAACATATCCTCGGTTCCGGGTAGCCAAAGCGTGCCTAATAAAAGGACCGCGGCAATCCCGGACAAGCTCACTAAAAGTGGACGTAGGGCAGTAAACCAATGACGCTGGCCTGTGCTGCGCGTAACCACAAGATATGGAGTTACGCGAGAAATTCGTCCGAGTACAATGGCGAGCAGGTGGGTGAACAGTGCAATGCATAGCCCAACGAAGAGTGCTATAAGGAGGCGGGCCATGCGCAACTTGAACTGCGATACATTGGCTTGTACGGCCTCTACGGAGATAACGCGTACCTCCACTGGTAGCTCTGGGCTGGAAAATACTGCGGCCAAACTCTGCGCCTCCGCTTGCATCGTTTCTGCATTGTTCCCGCCCATGCTGATAGAGGTGCTTCCTCCTTCAATCCGAGCTTGTATCGTTGGCGCCGAATTGATGTTTTCGCCAACGAGAATGGCTACTTTTTTGCCGATATTGGCTCCAGTGATATCGGCAAATTTCTTACGGCCTTCCTCGCTAAACTCCACAAGCACTTC
>JAESTW010000302.1 GCA_016763395.1 Kofleriaceae bacterium | reverse complement strand
TTTGCCTGAAGAATAAACCCGTTGCCTTGGCAATAGCTATAGGTCACGGCCGAGTCTAGATCGGTGTGCGCACACCTACCGATTGGGTCGCATAATTGATATTATGTAAACTCGTTATACCTGTGAGACTGAGATACTAGAGTCAGCGCCATTGCCAACCTCTGGTACGTCAAAACTCGAAATCCCCAAATGCATAGCCCCTGTCTGGCTACACGCCCAAAACTAGGTCTTGATCATCGCGACACGCGAACGTGGAAATCCCGGTGATCGAATGGTCTGAACTGCCCCACCAGACTCCACTTGGATTTCAAGGAAGAACATCGGTCCGTAACTGGTGCCGCCAATTTTTGCTTCTACCTCGCTCCAGTTTGGAACTGAGATCTTGTAAGCGATTCGGTGCTGGCCAGCGCCCAGGATTTCATCCCATGGACCATATCCGCCATCAGTCCATATGGTCGGCTCTCGAGATCCGATTTCACCTAAGTTCCCGCCGTCCTCAGCCAAAATCTGTATTGCGCCAATGTTGATTTTGCTGCCGGCCAAGGCACCGTCAACGCTGAGTTGCAACGTTGACTGAGTACAGCGTGGGCGGCGCACTCCGAGTTCCCCCTTTGCGCGTTTGGACTTCATTGGTACTTTGGCAGCCGGTTTTTCTGGGCAGTCCGCAACCATGTATACCGATGAAATTGACAGTTTTAGCGATGCCTTCGTTTCTGGCGGTGGCTGCTTGGCAACTGGCTCCGGAGCGACTTTGGGATCGGGTGCTGTAGTCGCTACTTTTTCAGCAGAGCAAGCGCCTGTCATGGCTAGCACAACGAATAGTTCTCGGAGCATCTGAATACTATATTCGATCTATTCCCAGATGCACATTGATCCATCGCAAATACAATTGGCCTGGCTGATTCGCTCAGGTCGATCGGTTGGAATTGTTGGACAGGTCATCGGCTCGTCGCTTGGCGGCGTACAGCTGTGTATACAGTTTTCAGCGCAGTCCGTGGCCATCGTGCATTCCTGGGCTTGTTCTGGACTTTCTAGAATCGAAAACTCCGGGTCTTGTGGCGGCACAATGCGTTCGTCCGATCCATCTCCACAGACAGTGGTCGCCAACAGTAGGAGCGCTAGTATTGGCGTTGTAATGCGGGGAACTGTCACGTATTTGGTAGGTATACACGAGGATGGGTCGGAATTCATGGCGATCGGTAGTCCTTCGAGAACGGCCCAGGCCAAAGTGCGAATTGTTAGAGTTTGTTGCTCAGCGGCCATGCACTCTGTGTGTAGACTCCCCGCTTGGCGCCCTTCCCTAAATTTGTTAGATTTACTGTGACCCTGGCGCTCGGCCTTTCCGCTTGCCGAGCGACGGATACTGCCGATACTGCTATTGATGCGAGTACTCAACCGGACGGCAATTTCGCGTATCCCGAGCCTCGTTCTGACTTGGTTCCCAAGGCAGGCTCTGACGCTACGCTTGAAATTGCGACTTGGAATATTGAGAATTTCCCCAAACGCGAAAGTACGCCAAAGACTGTAGCGGACATAATCACCTCACTCGATATCGACATGATTGCGTTGCAGGAGATTGAGGATATTGCCGCTTTTGAAGAGGTTGTAGAACGGCTACGAGGCTATGAGGGCGTCCTTTCGGGGCATATCTATGGCAACGGCAACTACCAGAAGGTTGGCTATATTTTCCGCAAGGATCTGATCTCCATGTCTGGAACCTATCTGCTCTTTCAGCAAGACGGATATGAATTCCCCCGGCCCGGGCTGAAAGTGGATGTTCATGTCAATAACGGGGCTGACTCCTTTGATTTTACCGCGATTGCGCTACATCTCAAAGCTGGAGGCGGAGTGGAAAACCGCTCACGTCGAGAAGCGGCCGTTGTGATATTGGAGAACCATCTGCGGGCCACTGTGGACGGTCCAGGGAACTCCAGTATTGTAGTTCTTGGCGACTACAATGACACCTTAGAGCAAAATGGTGTTTGGGGACCGCTAAACGACGGTTCTCGGTACACGATCCGAACTGAGGGCAACAACAGCGCCAATCAGTTTAGTTTTGTGCCCTTCGAGTCTCTGATTGACCATCAGGTAACCACCAGTGACTTCGACCAAGCGCACCCTGGTGGAGATACGATTATTCCCAGACTTGATACACAGCTGACTGGTTACGAGTCACAAGTCAGTGATCATCTTCCCGTGATCATGCGATTCCCGCTTTAGGAAGCTGGTGTTAAACAAGTTCAACACCAAGCCTCCTAACGCTGGCTGCGCAAGCGTTTACTCTACGCGGCGTTGCCGCTCATTTCTGGTGTGCTACACCAGACACCTAGGGGTATTGGGCCGCGACGTGCAGTGGGATGCGAATACACACGCCCGACATTGGCTGGTCGGGTAACTCTTGTTTGGCGGAGGCGATGGTTCCTCCGCAGCTTGCCAGAATTCCCACGACAGCACTCAAGCCGATACCCGTGTGCCGGTGACCCGCTTTTGTCGAGGTGGCTGGTTGTTGGTAGCGAGCCAAATCGAAGTCACCCGAGGTGTTGCTAACTCGGATCTCGACCTCGTCGCCTATGACTTTCGCAGCCAGGCGCACCCGCGGTGCCTCGTTATTCAACTGTGGCGCCTCTGCAGCATTACAGAGCAAGGCTTGCAGAATAAACTCCAAGTCTGACCGGCACCAATACATGTCCGGGAACCCATCCGGTAACTCGAGTTCGAACTCGACTGTCTTCAACTTGCCCATCGCTCGCAAGAACCGCACGACTCGTTTTACGGTGTCCGGGAAGTCGACTGGTTGCACATCCCGTCCGGACATCCTGGCGAAGCCTTGCAACTCCGACCCGAGGCGTTTGAGGGCTTCTAACGTTAGCGTGATCTGATCGACGTCTTCCATGTCGACTGCTTCTTCAGATTGCAGACTATCTCGAATGAGGTATTCAGCCGAGGTTAGCCCCTGCACGATATTGTTTAACTCGTGTGCCAGTGGCCCCAGTAGACTGCCTCCGAGACTCAGGCGTCCGAGTACCGAGAATTGCTCCAAGCTCATTCCGGCCATGGATACGGATCGGGAGGAAACGAGCAACTTGCTGTCCACGAGTATCGATCGTGACTCCACCCAGCGTACTTCCTCCGATTCGTCGCGAATCAAGTACATGCTAGACTGGCATGTTTCTTCCCACGGACAAGGGCTCGGCACGGCGCCGACCACTAGCGCAGAAATACCATATTCCTGCAGCTTGTCCGCACTGACACCAAACACCGAGCGTGCGCTACCCGAGACGACGACAACCCCTTCGGGCGCCCCGTGCAAGGTCGCGACGGACCACGAGCACTCATTAGCAGCGAGGACTAAGGGTGATTCCACATCGCCCATTGTATCACAAAGCCCCTGTGCTTACTTGCAACCGGCGTCCTTCGGAGGACACTTAAACCGGACATGAATATGCTCATCGTGCCCTGGTTCATGACGAATAAAACCCTCGCTAGCAAACTTGCCTCTTGGGTACTGAAACATTGCCCGTAGCTGTCGCTCTGGTATGCCGCGCTTCTTGGCCATCTTGTACAAGATTCGTTGCGTGGAGTAGCTCATAAATATCTTCTCAACGCCCAGCGGTCGGTTTGCAAGTTCGACAAACTCCCGTAACATTTTCCAGGTCGCACCAAAATGCAGATTTTTTGTGGTCGCAACCACGAAGCTACTGGGATACCCCGAAGGTTTGCGGCGAAAATAGAACCCAATATCAATGTCACGACCACTCTGATGGGACGCGTGGCGAGTTATTTTCCCGCCTTTAACGGCCGAGATATCGCCGATGGCCAAGGTGTGTACTTTAGGGAATTGCCTGCGAACTGAGCGGACCATGCGCTTGGTGTACGCAACCGTATGCTCGGCCCCATAGCTGCGATGGGCCCGCCGAATGAAGTAGCCCTTGCCCTTATGCAAACGGGTTGGCCGACGCAGACGTCCGGAGTTTGTGTGGCCTCGGCTCTGACCAAGGACAGCCTTGGGATGAGGCAGAGGTGGCGCTTTGGTGGGAGTGAGTTCCAAGAAATCACCCGGAAATATTGCCGAGTTTCGGATTTGGTTGCGCTGCTGAATCCTCCGCACGCTAGTGCCATAGCGGGCAGCAATCCCCCCTAGGGTGTCACCACGGCGAACTCTGTACCGGATTACCTTCTCTTGGCGGCGGGCCTTGCCCTGGGCTCGGGTCGTTGGAGCAGGCTCTGACTTGCAGCGCGACACTTCTAGCTGCTGCCCAACCTGGAGTGAGGAATCAACCAGTCCGTTTTCATCTCGGACCGATTGGATATTGCATCCGTAGGTACGAGAGATTTTCCAGAGAGTGTCCCCCTCGGAAACAACGTGAATTCCTTTGGCGTGAGCGGTCTCCAGTGACATCAGGCTCATCATAATCAGTAGTATCGTGCTTCTATGGCGCATATCCCTCCTAAGCCGACAGTCGCACTATGGGTAGGTGTAGGTACAATTTTTTGCATTCTTTGCCGTAATTCTGATTTTTGAAGCCTTTGATCTTGGTTCAGATCGAAATCGGCAGGTACATTGACTCTCGCTCGTCCAGGTAGCGCTCGCTATCTTTAACTAAAGACAATTTCCAACTACCGATCTGCAAAGCCTGCCCCATGGAATCTACAGACCTACTTCGTATCGGAGCATTTCCTTTTTATTCGCTCTCGGAGCGCTGGTACTAAGCGTCTGGGACAGTCGCCACGAAGAAGAGCCGGACAAGCAAATCGGCATTAAGATTGTACTCTTTTCGCTATGCCTCTTTGGTGCCTCTATTGCGCTGCATGGGCTAGTAACCCTTCTTGAATACCTAATGGTCGGTGCCAAGGGAGACGGACTCAAACCCGGCATCTCCGGTCTAGTATCCGGCGGTGGGATCACACTTTTTATGTACACGCTCTTTGTGCCTCGGACAAACCATCAAGATGAACCGGGTGTTACCCGAATGGCACTGGGTTTCGCAGCTCTAGGCACGGGCGTGGTAGCAATACTGTCCTTTTCGACGTTGGCGTCAACTGCAATCGGCGGTGGAGCGTGGGCTGACATTTCCGTTCCTCTAGTTAGCCTCCTAGTCTACGGCGGCGTCTTCTATGTTGCTCTGACAGGGTTTGGTGATAGTAGCGGCTGGGAAAAGCCCGTGCCAGCGCCCGCTATACAGAGCCCCGGTTACGGACAACAACCCCAGCCAATGGCAGGATATCCTCAGCAAGGCGGAATGCCGCAACAACAGCCCGCTGGCTATCCGCCACAAGCGGGAATGCCACCCCAGGCGGGAATGCCACCTCAGCCTGGAATGCCGCCCCAAGCGGGACTGCCACAGCCTGGCGGTTATCCTCCACAGGGTGCTCCGCAGCAGGGCGGAATGCCTGGCCCCGCCCCGCAACAGCCAGCTGGCTATCCTCCACAGGGTGGCGGCGGTTATCCTCCGCAGGGCGGTGGTGGTTATCCTCCCAGGTAATCGCTAAGGGACAAGGCAACGCCGGGTTTGCAGGGTGTGCAGACGGCCCAGCAGACGTCCGAGTTTATCAATACGGCCAGTAGCCAACGAATACGATCCGGAGTCAGCGGTGAGTCGCTGCACTGCCGCGCCACATTTTGATGATTTCCGTGGGTGTGGATGGAGTCGTTTGACTCCCCGTCTGATCTGCGCCAGCACTTTGGTGGCCGAGAGCGGTCGCCGACTTTTCTTTGTCCGGTAACACTCGGCATAGACAAGCGGACCAATGGAGCTGCCAAGGCGATCGATGGCAGATTCCTTTCTTGTCAGCCCTGTTCTGCCCCGAGGATTCAACCCTTTGTAACTCTTCCATGCCGACTTCAATACGTAGGTCTGTGCTTTTAAAAATTCTGTACACATTGGCGAGGACATCCAGAGTCTGGCCTTGTCACCATCCAAGGCGGCTCGTACCCGCCCTGCCAGTTCAGTCTCACGCAAGCCCATCCGTGCTGCCTGGCTACGCTCGTACCCCTGTCCGGTGGCTACGATTTTCTGTATCCGGGAAATAACCATTCCGTGCTTAGGATCCGAAGGCGGATGCCGGGCCAGCACTGCATCAGTTCGCATTCGAACCTTCCTGCCCACTCCACGGCTCTTTGAGCGCAAATACGCCCAATACAGATCCATGCTGTCCTGGGCTGTAATCGTACTAGGCCCCTCGCCTAAGGTGGTGCTGACCGATTTCTTGTACCAAGGCCACCGGGACGCGATCTTCTGCAGCCGGGTGAACTCAGCAATCTCAACGTTTTTGGGGTGGCAATACGCAAGCTCGGTCAGGAGAACGGAATGCTGGGCACTGATGCTTGCCCACACAAGTAAGCTCACGCCAGAACTTAGATTCCGTGAAGCCTCATGGAAAAATGTCCTGGCACTGTGGCCTCTCAACTCTCGAATCAGCCCGAGTGCGAACGCTCGCTTGGCCATAATTGGCTCGGCCGCTTTCCAGCTATCTTGGTACCTTGGACCTAGTCCCTGAAACCAGGGGATGACGTTTCCATCTTTGCGCAAGAGATAGTGCTTCAGCTCGGCATAGCGCTGGCAATGCTGCTCTTCTAGTCCCAGTAGATACTGTCGTATCGCAAAGTCCATGAGAGTCCGCCGGGTGTCGACAAAGGATTTCTTTCGAGTCAGCTCGCTGGGAATTCCCGCGATGGCAGCGGCCCGTGCCTTC
>JAESTW010000025.1 GCA_016763395.1 Kofleriaceae bacterium | reverse complement strand
TTCAAGACCATGTTTTGGTGGCCTTCACGCATATCGAGTCCGCTATAGTTAGTCGGCCCCCCACAAACCATCGTCAAAAAGGACTTTTGCTTTGCGTGCTGTCCCTCCATGTCGATGCCCTCAAAGAAGCGTGAAATGCGGTCGTCGGTTAGAACGATTCGGTAAAAAACGTCAACAGCAGCGGACATTGCGGGCTCGCCGCCGATTTTTTCAAAAAGTGTTTGGCTCATATACTTCCCTCTAAACTGCGTAATTTCAACTAGATAACGCATGTGAGAGGCTCACTCTCTTAATGCGCATCTTACATGCTTATTATGATACAGTTTTGGGTTCAATGTCGAGCGTAAATGGTTTTTTAATTGGAATTGCTTAGATTATGCAACTCACGCGCTACACCGATTATGCCCTCCGGGTGCTTGTTTATCTGGGCTCTGCTGAGTCAGGAACCACAGCAAGTGCGGCAGAGATTGCCAAATTCTACGGAATCTCTCGACACCATCTTTCCAAAGTTGTGAGCATGCTGTCCGAGCAAGAACTCGTCATTGCAGCCAGAGGCCGCGGTGGCGGTATTCGTTTGTCGGTTGACCCGAAGGACCTTTGCATTGGAGATTTGATTCGACAAACAGAGAATCTCTCAATCGTCGAATGCTTCAATGCCGAAACCAATACCTGCCCTATCGCATCAGACTGCACTCTCGAAAACCTACTTCAAGATGCAACCAAAGCGTTCTTAGCAGTGTTGGACAAGATGACATTGGCAGACCTACTGCCCGCCTCACAAGCTCTTCTGCAGATTCGCCTCGCTCGCTAAGTTAGCGCATCATGCAGCTCAGCTTCGGCGGACAGTGGTCGGAACGCTGGAAGACTACAGACTCGCCAGCAGATAGCAGAGCGACATTGGAAGCGAGGGCGCTCTCCGCAATTGCAGATTCAATGTCCGCGATCTCTTCCGAGCGTGGTTTGAAAAATGTTCCGAAGTGCACGGGAACCATGTAGTCTGCTTGTAGATCGTCAAACATACGCATTGCGTCCTTTGGGCTGGCATGTACCGATTTTCGCAAGGAATGAACCCATTCAGGGCGTCCGGCAGGGCCCACAGGAAGGATAGCAACATCGATCTTGAATCGCTGTCCGATATCTTTGAAGCTTTGGGAGTGATACCCGGTGTCGCCGGCAAAGTAGACGGTATGGCCTTTCTCTTCGAGGACAAATCCGGCAGCAGACTTATGATTCCAAATGCCGTCAACAATCCATCGGCCATTGCCGTGATGAGCTGGCACAGACGAAATGCGAAGTGAGCCAACTCTTGTATTCTCCCAAGTCTTGATCCGGACAGCATTGGCCTTCAGGTCGTCCGGGAGGTGTTTAAGTGTGTTGGCGGTTCCAACAATGGGTACCTTGGGGTTTCGAGCAACGATTTTCCTGAGCGAGTCGGCATCCAAGTGGTCCAAATGCGGATGGGACAAGAGAATTGCGTCTAGTGCAGGCAACTCTTCGATTGTCCGGCCAGGCTCAACGTATCGTTTGTAGACCAGTCCGATTCTCTCGTTAAAAACGGGATCGCTGAGAACCCATGTATCACCGAGCCGAATCAAGGCCGTTGCGTGTCCTATCCAGATGACTTCAATATCGTCATTGCTCTGGGGCTGTGTTGTTGTCAGATGCGATGCCACCGGTTCTGGCGTTCGGAAAACTCCACACTTCCAGCTCCCCAATGCAATACTGAGCAATACCAATGCAACGGTGATTCGCGCTTTCACGGGTACAATGTCTCATAGAATGGCCAAACTGCCTTTGGCATAGATCGGCAAAGGTCGACCTACTTGGCCAGCAATGAAAGCATATCGTGATCGCCCTACTGAGAGATGGCAGGAACGCGAAATATGTGGGCCCAGTCAAGAGTGTGCACCTCGTTGGCCTCGTTAGTGATCACATAGGCAGCATGGTTTTTGACAACTTCCTTTATGGTTGCTGGCTGCCATTGCTTGGAGTTCTTTGACCTTGCAAGCACGCGATCCCCGACCTGGTGTTTGTGCTGGTCATTTGCGATGAGTTGGTCTTTACTTAGAAAGTACAACTGATGAGAGTCGCCCACCACGTACACTCCTGTGTTGGTTGCCAGTACAGTGGAACCGCCCAACCACCTCTCGCCTTCACGCCATACTACGACGGTTCCCAACCGATCTATTGACACATGAACAACTAAGAGTTCTTCTATGGCGACAACAGTCTGTTTGAGCTGTCCGTTGGAAACATATTGAACTTCAGCCCCTTTGTCCACCAGTTGTAGCACTTGTCCCCAGTAGGTGTATCGTTTGTTGAAAAGAACCTTTGTGTTGGGCGATACCTCCGATGCCTGGCTTGACGCGGCTGCAAACGCCTCGTGCGAATATCTCTTAGAAGCTACACCGTCTTCTTCTGTGCCGCGAAGAGTAAGCTGGCCCTCCTTTTGTTCGGTCACTCTTCGGTAGGAGATTTCCCACTCCGAGTTGTCCGAGACAGAGGCAGACCAAAGGCTGTGACCATGCCCCGGCAGATCGCGATCTGGTAGGTTCCACGATGAAAAGTCGGTGGTATTGGCGAGCAGAATCGGTTGCCCGGATGGACGCAGGCCAGTAGTCACTGCTGTGTCCTCTTCAATAGACGGGCGCGCCGACTGATCTCCTTGCGGATTTGTCGGTGTCGCAGAAACGACTGCTGGCGATGGTGAAGAGCAAGCTACCAACCCTAAGAGGGTTGCTGTAGCGAAGAAGTAAGCGCGGACTTGCATCACAAACATGGTCGGGGGACTTTATGCGACAACAAAAACAACTGCACGCCGATCGTAGGGCTTTCATTGTCGCGCAGGCACTGTGATAGGGTCGTTCGGTGACCAGTAGCACTCGCAACAGTCGCCCTTGCAACAGTCGCCCTGGAATTCGGGACGTCGGGATTTATGGAATCACGCTTGCCGCGACTATGATTATGGCGAAGCTTGTCTGTTTGCAATCGGTGCTCTCCATCGGTGGTACAGAAGCCTTGGGCCCTGTTGGCATTTGGCGATTTCTAGCTTGGTTCGCTCAGGATATTGCTTTCGGGATGGGTTTTGGAATGACGCTTGCCGCGCTCTCGCTGGGAGCCGCTCGTATTCGTCCGGCAAATCGGCACTTGACCCTCGTCACAACAGCCTTTCGCAACATCGCTCTTTTTGTAATTTGCGCAACCCTGGTACCCGTGTGCTATGTCTACTATCTACTGGGAATGGCGCCGACCCATGCCTTGGCCGGAGAGCTGGGCGGTGCCGGTGGGAATGCCAAAGACTCTATTGCGTCACTCTTCGACGGACGAGCAACCCTGTCACTAGTGTTATTCTTACTCATCGCTTTCGGTGGAAAGTGGCTACTGCGTCGTTTCGCATTTAGGAAGATTGCTGCGCTTCGCCTTGCGATTATTCTCATCCTCTCCTTTGTAATAGCAGCCGGAATTGCAACTTTCAGCAAAAGAGACTCTCTCGATCTCGATCGCAATGGCATGTATTCATTCCTTTGGACGTCAGTGCTGCGCCCAAAGCACGATGCAATGAGCGCGGATGCTATCGATGGAAGCTCGCTCTCCCTTGCAGGGATACTCAAACCAGTTCTTGGTGAACAGACAACAATTCCCGGCGGAGACTCGGACACGTTTAGACAATGGGTCGCAGCGTCCGAGAAACGTCAGAGTCACCCCAATGTTGTACTCATAATCCTAGAGACTACGGCGACCAAGCATATGCAGGTCACAGGAGGCAAAGAGGCCAATACTCCCAATTTGGCGAAAATGGCCAAAACCGGTTGGCTCTGGAACGGGCACTACAGTCACCTGCCATTGAGTATGCCCTCTATCTACTCTATTCTTTGCTCGAGCTTCGGTGTTCCCTTCGGGAAGATCATTACCGAGGTAGCCCCACAGATCGACTGCCATTCACTACCAGAAATTCTCGTAGCGTCCGGTTACAAGGCAGGACTATGGCACTCTGGCCGATTTTCCTTCTCAGAGAAAGACAGGTTTTTGAAGGGACGAGGGTACGCACCGCTACTGGACGCAACAACCATGCCCGGCAAGGAAACCTTTCGTGAGAGTAGCTGGGGCTTGGAAGAGCGGGCTGCGGTTTTGGCTATGACAAAATGGGCAAAGGAACAAACCGGGCCCTTCTTTGCAACGTACATTCCCGTCGCACCACACCATCCGTACAACCTGCCAACTGGAGAAAAAGGGCCTTTCAGAAAGGGAGGCGACGTAGGTCTCTACACCAACGCTATTCACTATGTAGACAAAGTTTTGGGCGAACTCATGCAATCCTTCAAATCGGAAGGCCTTGCAGAATCTACGCTATTTGTCTTTGTTGGCGACCATGGAGAGGGATTCGGAGAACACTCAGGCTCTCGGATGCACGGCAGCAAGATCTTTGAAGAGGGCGTTCGCTCCTTCGTCCTTTGGTACGCACCAGGCGCCGACCTTGGCTCCGCCATTGATACTCGCCTAACAGGGCATGCGGACATTGTGCCAACCCTATTGGAAGTACTCGGACTATCGCCCAAACACGACTACAATGGAGAAAGCCAGCTAAGAGAAACACAGAGCCGAATGATTCCAATTTTCACTGACTCGGCTCATCGGTACATTGGATTTCGGGATGGAGATTGGAAATACATTTACAATCGAAAATCGGACAGTCACGAGCTCTATAACCTTCGGGATGACCCTAACGAAAAGCACAATGTGGCGGAATCCCACAAGGCGGCAACGCTGAGCTATATGAAACAAGCTCGTATGCTGATTGCGTTTACAAGAGATCAGCAACAAAAGCAGACTCAATCCAAACCTGCGGACACAGCCCCGAAATCTCAGGATACCAAGTGGAAGGATGTGGCAAGCAAAACTTGGAGTGTCAGTCTCAAGGACTGCGATCGTCCGGAGGGCTACACAAAGTTTTACGACGCCGATCTTCGGCCAGAAAAAGTCGGAAAGCCAACAATCACTTGCCGATTGGATATCCCCGAGGGAGTAGCTGGACGCCTACAGTCGCTCAAGATTCTCGGTCGTGATGGTGTTGGTGGTACTTGGGCAGAAGGCAACCTACAGTTCTCCAACCACGACGGACAATCGTCCCTTGGATACTGTAAAATCAACAACGAAGTGAACTGTGAAGCACAGCTAGCTGACGATGCAATCGAGTTCCAAGGTCCCGGACAGCTTGAGCTCGATCTTCGCTTTGTCTTTTTCAACAAGCTGCCGCACCCAGATCATCGTCCTTTGCTCTATTTGCGAGGCGCGGAAATTACCTATCAAGAGCTCGCAACAGGTATATAGCCTCTACTGCGCGCAAGGTATTGTCATATTGAAGTTAACTTTGCTCTGAGGCTGTGCGGCCAGCACGTTTTCTTTCGGCTGACGATAAGAAGAGTACGGAGGCGAAG
>JAESTW010000301.1 GCA_016763395.1 Kofleriaceae bacterium | reverse complement strand
GGCTGAAGTATCTCAGCCAGCTTGGCCGCCATGTCTTCGCGCTTGGGTATGTAGTTGACGTTTTTGTGGTCATTGGCGCGAATTGCTTTAACAAGGGCATCGGAAGTCGCTCCCTCAATCGGCGCTTCTCCAGCGGCGAAGACATCGCAAATGAACACCATGTCTGCATCGTAGAAAGAGCGAGAGAACTCTTGGAATTGGTCCTTTGTCCGGCTATATCTATGCGGCTGAAAGGCAGCGATCACCCGTTGTCCGGAAAATCCTGATCGGGCCCCTTGCAAGGTCGCCTTGACCTCAGTCGGATGGTGACCAAAATCATCGATAATCGTGATTCCGCCGATCTCTGCTCGAAGAGTGAAGCGCCGCTGAATGCCCTCGAAGTTGGCTAGCGCTGCTACGACATCCTTGAAGGGAATGTCCAATCCCTCGCAGACCGCGATGACAGCCAAGGTGTTGAGCACGTTGTGAGTTCCCGGCAAAGGAATATAGACCTCGCCGAGTTCTTTGGCATGATGCCAGGCGATAAAGGTCGAACCGAGCTTGTCGTAGCGAATGTTGCGCGCTCGGAAATCAGCTTGCGCGACGGTTCCGTAGGTCACAAAACGCTTCTTGACCTCGGGTAAAATACTCAAGACTGCGGCGTTGTCGATACACAGAGTTGCTTGTCCGTAAAAAGGAATACGGTTGATAAAATCGACGAAGGCCTTTTTGACGTTGTCAAAGGTCCCGTAGTGATCGAGATGCTCAGCATCCATATTGGTCACGACTGCCACGGTCGGCGCCAATCGCAAGAAGGAACCGTCGCTCTCGTCCGCCTCGGCTACGAGATATTCTGATGTCCCAAAACGCGCATTCGCCATGCCGAAGCTGTTTACACGACCACCGATTACCGCCGTTGGATCAAGGCCAACCTGAGTAAGCACGTGCGCTATCATGGTCGTTGTCGTGGTCTTGCCGTGGGAACCGGCAACCGCGATCCCGGTTTTCAGCCGCATGAGCTCACCCAACATCTCGGCTCTTGGGATTACCGGTACTTGCCGAGCTTGCGCGGCCTCCACTTCAGGATTGTAGCCTTTGATCGCAGTGCTCACGACAACCACGTCGGCCTCTTGCAGATTGTCCGCTGCATGTCCGTAAGAAATTGTCGCACCAACACGAATTAGGTGCTTGGTAATTTCGTTCTCTTGAATATCGGAACCGGAAACCTCGTACCCGAGATTCAGCAACACTTCCGCGATGCCGCACATACCCATGCCGCCAATTCCGACAAAGTGAATTTTGAGATCTGATTTCTTGAACATACTGATTCCAATGCTTGAAGACGTGAACTTGGTGTCCTGTGGCGCTTTTAGCAGATCTATACGATCTTGCGCGAGCTCTCGTAAATACGCGACACTATAAGGTTTCTTGAGCATGCAGATAGAACGCCCGACCCATGGCCGCAATTCCACAAACTCGACGGGTTTTAGGATCAGTCCTTCTTCAAGTGGGAAGGCCGCCGAGATCCAGCGATAAACGCATCCAGTTTGACGTTGTCATCAATCGACAAGGGTTCATCTTGCGACGAACCAATGTAGTGCTCATCGGTATCCCTCTTTGTGTCGATTTCATCCTCACCAGAACGCTCTTCAGTCGTGGCGTCTGTGTCCAGCGAATCCTCGTCCGAAGGAACCCGCCCGCGCAGCATACCCGCCTTGATCGTGATCTCAAAAGCTCGCCCAGCGTAGTATGCGTCGATGGCTTCTTTGATGTACCAGAAGACATCCTGCATCTCTTGGCCCTTACCTGCCAAGCGTTTCCACTCGGACAGCAAGCCAAACTCAATTACTGGCGCAAAGAAGAACTCACGAGAACTCTTGAAGAGCATGGTGAATTCATCGATTTCAACCTTGGTGTCCTCTAACCCCGCCGTTGCCATCCAATCGTAGCATTGGTCTACATCCCACAGTGTACTCGCCAAATGGTCTTGCAACTTCTCCAGGGTCTCGTGCTTGTCGTGCTTTATCAGTACCTCTCGGTAAATGTCGTAAAATTCTTGATACGATCCGGCCAGTGGAAGCGTGCATCTCACTTCACCACCCGGACGAGTTACCCGGGCGAAATCTACCAAGGCCGTTTCTGGCGAGTCAAAGTCGTTAAGCCCGAGATTGCACACCACGATATCGTATACATCGTCAGTGAAGCTCAACTTGGGAACTGCGCTTTCACTGCGAAAAAACACGTTCTTAGCGCCCATCTCTTCGACCTTGGTGCGCGCAATATCTAGCATCGCGGGCGAACCATCAATCGCAATCAGACGGCTTCCGTGGGTGAGGCGACGAACGATCTCAGTCGTCGGGTAGCCTGTCCCACAAGCGACATCGAGAATTTGACTGCCCTCTGGAATCTGCAAGTCACGCAGTATCATTCGGCCAAAACGATGAGACCACACTGGCAAGATCTCGGCGTCATAGATCCGCGCCAGCTTCTCCATCTTGTAGGTTTGCTTGCGTGCCATGTCACAATCACTTTAGCGCGAGTCGAAAGCTCGGTCACCTGGGCAAATGCGGTCTTTCAAAAGAATAGCGTCCAATCCGGAATTCGCTTTTAGCGCTACAACTGCAGAGGCTCTGTCCGATCCCTGGAGACAATCGTTTCCATGTAGCCACATTAGTCTCCAGTAAACTGTGACGCCGAAGTCTCACTTATTCAAATCCTCAAATTTCGAGTCACTTATAATCAGACACTTAGCTAGGTTATCGGCTTGGCACACTCATTGCTTTATAGGACAATGAATCATTTCAGTCCTCCAGATTTGTTCGCTCGCCGGTAGGCGGCTCACACTCCCCCCATTTGTGTTTGAGCTGCTCTCTGGCAGAGCAACCCTTCTTACTAGCCGGTCAACCATCCCCCAAGGTTGACCGGCTTTTCTTTTTTCGGTCCGATCTCCAACACCTTCGGATGGAAAATTAGTTGCGAACTTCCTCAGGGCAATGATACTGAACATAGGAACAGTACATCACCTCTTGGAGAAACCATGACCGCTGCCGATCAAATCGTAGAACCAACTAACTCTATCGCGCCTCCAATAGGCGAACTAATTGAAATCTTTAGTAAACATCTGCCCGATGTCGAGTTTCCCGAAGTTTCCGCATCAAGTTTAGAGGAGCTTGGATGCAAAGTGGCGGCAGCTCATTGTGCCGTCGAGGAACTTGAAGTCCAACTTCAAAATGCTCGAGACGTTCATCGGGAAGCAGAATACTCGCTACTTAAGAAGTCTCAAAGTGCGCTTGGTTACGCCAAAGTGTACGCCTGTGACAATGAGGATTTACTCAGTGCGCTCTCTGGGATTCAGATTGGCAAAAAACCGCGCACTGAAACGACCCGACGCAAAGCGCGCAAGCCCAGCAAAACTCAACAAGCGTCACTTCCACTGCCTGCAGACAATCAAGTGGAAGAAAAGACTGGATAGTACAACGCCAGACGGAAAGTACAGATCTTTATAGGGTTTGCAGATACGCCATTATTTCCCGAGATTCCGGCATCCATTGGACGTCCCCATCGCCTTTGTCAATCCGCAATACAGGTACGGTTCGGCGTCCGCGGGCATCGAGTAAATCCTTCATGTGCTGCTGATCAGTATGGATATCTCGCAGCTCCATCTCGACTCCAGCACGCTCAGCAGCCTGACGCACCATTCCGCAAAATCCACAGGATGGATAATAGTATAGCGACAATGAACTCATGATTCCCTTTATCACAGCGCACACAGTTTGCTTGGAGTTTAACCTCAATATGACAATAACTGGCGAGAGAGCGATAGCTCGCGGTTTATGCCGCCAGGCTTTTGTCGCATTGAGGTTAAGTACCCAGAGCACCGAATAGTATAGGTAGCGAACCGCGCGCTTGCGCTCTCGGCATGGGGTCAGCACACTCAAAGGCGTGCCATCCATTGTATCGATTATCGGCAATCGCCGTCCAGACAACTACAGCGCGCATGCCGCGACTCTAGTCACCGAGCTTTTGCGCGAAGCTGGGGCTGACGTAGAAGTCTTTGACGGACGCACTCTATCGTTGGCCTTTCCCGGTGAGCCAGAAGGAGCTGATGCCCAGCGACTTCGAGACGCTGTACGCGCCGCCGACGGCGT
This sequence comes from Kofleriaceae bacterium, assembly GCA_016763395.1. Classification (GTDB taxonomy): domain Bacteria; phylum Myxococcota_A; class Polyangia; order Haliangiales; family Haliangiaceae; genus NORP324. Next base: position 1,405 of record JAESTW010000301.1, on the reverse strand, counting down.
GCTCTTTACCACTCCTGAATACCACGGCACCTTTAGCGCCTACCTAAAACTCGTAATCGAAAACTTGGAATATCCATCGGTGTTGTCCGGGAAAGCGGTTGCAATGGTTGGAGTAGGAGCCGGGCGGATTGGCGCGGTCAAATCTCTAGAGGCACTTCGGTGCTGCCTCGCCCACTGCGGAGCTATCGTCATGCCTCATGCCATCTCCATTGCTGGCGTACGACAGGTTTTCGATAAAGATGGCAAGTGCCTCAATCCCGGGGCTGAACAAGCCTTAGCTGGAGTCGCAGAGTCGCTCCTAGCATTCTTATCTGGAAGGAACACGGTATGAACTTCACAAATAAAGTAGTGATCATCACAGGCGCGGCGTCCGGCATCGGGCTGGCTCTCTCCAAAGAACTGCACAAGCGAGGAGCGGAGGTCGTTCTTGCCGATGTTCAGCAAGCACCTCTACTCCGGGCTGCTGAGACCTTGGGTTGCCGCTCAGTCGTAGTCGATGTCTGCGATGCCGACGCCATGCGTGACATGGTGCAACAAGAAGTTAGCCACCACGGAAGGCTCGACTATATATTCAACAACGCTGGCATTCTCGTCAGCGGCAAAGTCAAAGACACCCCCTTGTCCGACTGGAAGCGGGTATTTGACGTAAACGTTCACGGAGTTATTAACGGCATTGATGCAGCGTATCCCGTCTTTATTGAACAGGGATTTGGTCATATCGTCAACACGGCGTCGATCGCCGGGCTTATCCCTTGTCCGGGACTTGTCGCGTACAGCGCGAGCAAGCACGCCGTTGTTGGGCTCTCAACTGGTCTACGGGAAGAAGCGGAACGCTACGGCGTCAAGGTCAGTGTTGTCTGTCCGGGTTTCGTAAAGACCAACATCGTAGAAAACGGACTCTCTCGGGGCCACGTAAGCGAGAACCTGGCCAAGAGTGTTCCCTGGACCGATGTCGGCGATTGCGCTCGCGACATTCTCAAAGGTGTTGCCAAGAACAAGGCCATTATCGTTGTCACCAGACACGGTAAAATTCTTACCAACATCAATCGCTTGGCACCGACATCCAGCGCTTGGCTGAAGCGGACGCTAGGCGCACTGCGAAAGTAGAGAGTCCGTAGTGTTCATATATATATGAGCAGACGCGCTTGGATAATGCTTCTTTGCTTCTTGAGAGCAAGTCAAAACCTCTTAGGACTTCGACCCTACATAAGGGAGCTTATGTAGGAAAACTCTAGCAGCACAGGGTGACATTTAGAGGGTGGGCCCACCCAGCTCTCTGGAGGCAGGCGCGGATAGGCTACGGACGTGATGCGTGCTTATACCAAGACCTCCGGAGCTACTGGGACATTACTACTGCCAGAGGGGCATCTCCAATGCTGACCAAGCGTGCCTCAGCCAGGCGTCG
>JAESTW010000300.1 GCA_016763395.1 Kofleriaceae bacterium | reverse complement strand
TAGCCGCTCTCGTCTTGGTCGCCGGCGATGTCCGAGTTGTAGTCGAAGTAGCGAGCGGTAATGCCGAATGCGAGTTGTTGCGAGAGCACGCGACTGAGGCTACTGCCAAATTCGTGAAGTCTTCGCTTGCTATCAATACCGTCGATACCAGTACCTCCGTTAAGGTATTTGTAGTAGAAACATCCAGGTACGGGAACGGTGGAGTCGCAGGCGGAAAATGCGGCAATGGACGTGCCGTCAGTGTCGCGGTACCCATAGTTGGCGGAGAATAGTAGTCGCTGGTCTAGCGCCAGTCCTGCGGGGTTTAGGACGGTGGCCGAAGCCCCTTTTGCGTCAGCTCTGCCAGCTTCTCCCATAGCAAGTGCGCGCGGGCCCAAGTGCTCGACCAAGCGTTCCGCGGAAGCGTCTTGTGAGTGCAGCACTAGTACGAGCGACATGGCAGTTAGGGTACGAATCATGAGGAGATAATAGCCCGGGTGATCGTCTCGGCAAGAAAGTTGCCGAATACGCACGATAATCTGCAGAAGCAGGACTTATTGACGCTCTGAAACACTCAAAGTGCGGATTTGGCACGAGAAAGGTGTGATAGCGCACTACCAGAGCTTGAGCTGCTCTTGTTCTTGAACACGCAAGATGGGCGGTAGTCCGGCCTCTGGTAGGCGCGCTATCAGGTGTTCTGCCAGTTCCACGCATCTGCCCTCTTGCTCTTGGTGCAAGATGAAGTAGAGCTCTTTCACACCGCGGCGGCTCAGTTCCGCTAGGCGAGTTGTCCATTGGTCAAGGCGTTCGAAATCACTTGCAACCAAGCCATCACCAGAAAATCGGACAAAGGCATGGGGTTGTGGGAAAGAGTGATGGAGAACGTCCCTGCGTCCGGCGGTGTCTGTGATCAAAATGGATACTCTGAATTGTTCCCCGAGCTTTAGGAGCCACTGCAGCGCCTTTTTCCTGTCAAACCAGCCGGGGTGACGGAGCTCAATGGCTACCTGAAACTCCTTGGGTAAGAGTTTCAGCAGAGATTGCAGATGTTGCCACTGCCTTGGCCCGAACTCGGGTGGGAACTGCAAGAAACATGTCCCCAGATTGTCTCCAAATTCTCGGACAGAATTGAAGAAGTCGAGTATCGCCTGGCGAGGGAGCTGCTGTGATTCGTGTGTGATGGCGCGGGTCGCCTTCGGACAAAAACGAAACTCCGGACCTACTTTGTCGCACCATTTCGCAACGCGTTCAGCACCCAATACGCCGTAGAAGGTCGAGTTGAGTTCGATGCAGTTGAAGCTCTTCGCGTAGAGTGAGAGGTAGTCGTCCGGCTTGCTCTTGGGTGGGTAGATCTTGCCGACAAAGCTCTTGTGGGCCCAGACTGGGGCACCAAGGTAGAGAGTAGGAAGCTCCGCATCAGAAGTACTCTTTAGCTGAGAGCCGAAGAGTGCGTCCTCCATCGTCGGCAAGGAGAAGTCGACACCGCTGAGCTCTCTAAGCCGACCAAATTCCACACCTCATATTGCAAAGAAGCCCCTGAATTCGTCAAGGGCTTTGGAGAGGTTTGATGTGGCTTGCCTCAGTACTTGCCTATTGACAAGTGTTGCGGCACCGCTGCTTTGCTCTAGCACCGCGGACTAGGTCTCAGCGTCGGTAGCATCGTTGCGTAGCTGCTCCTTGTCCCAGAATTCGTCGGATTTTTGCCAGGTCTTTTGGAGACAGTTTCTTTGGCGTAGGCTTCTTTTTGATAATCCGGTTTTTTACTAAGAATTTGTCTACAGCCCCGTATGCGTTTTCTACACCAAAATCGACAGCGTAGGTTAGCTTACCTTTTTTGAGCGAGCGAGCCGATTTGCCCGTGCTGCCCACAACTGCAAACGACGCAGCAATGTTGTGTCCATAGCCCAAGCGGGCCAAAGAATCATAACGACCATGGAGTCAGTCACTGTCGCCGCCTGCAGATTGAGGAATGTCCAGCTGCAAAATTCCCGGCATGTCGTTCTTAAGAATATCTGTTACGCCACGTAACGCATCATAGGCATCGCGCGTACTCTGGTAGTCGCCAGTTAGTCCTTCTTCTAGGGACCCGTTGAGGGCCTCATAGGCTGCTATTGCGGCATCAATTGCTGTGCGTAGGCGGTCCGCTGTTGCGCTGGCATCCACGCCTACTAAGAAATCGGCAAATCCCAAACCGCCTTCACCTCGTACCATTTTTTCAAAAGCACTCAAGTTGGCGAGAATGTTTTCCTTCGATATTTTCGCATAGCTTGACTCGAGCATTTGCAAACAGGGCTCGTTCACAACATTACAATCATTGGTGGTAACCCCAGCGGTACCACCGGCCTTTGCGTCTTTGGTAACGAGCTCCAAGTAGAAGAGCCCGGCGAAGATTTCATTGATTGCTTCTTGTGGGCTATCGAAATCAGAAGAGGAGCCACCCGCACTATTGAGGTTTTCTAAGTACCCTCCAGCAGAGGTCCACGCGCTGATGAGACTGGATTGCTGGGTACTTAGATCGACGGTGACGAGCTGAGAGTATTGGCAACGTGCCTGCGTTTTTTCGGGGCCGGACAATCCAGCCCAACCTACTGGCGTGACCTGCGGCGGACAAACAGAATCGAGATTGTCGTTGAATAGCAGGTACTCTAATGCATCCAATCCTCGGCGATTGAGTTGCGCCTGGCTGATATCGTAGGCTGCATCAGTAACTGCAAGCATGACGTCTTGGTCGACCGCACAGGCATTGGTGATTGGCCAAGAGTAGATAAAGTCCCGCAATGCCAAGCTGTTCGGGCTCGCTGGGCCAATGCTCGAGAGTTCTGCTTCTTGCCAGGATGTCATCGCGAGTTTCCAAGCATCCTGTACGAGTGCTCGCTTGTCCATTTCGTCGGCATTGCCCAAGGCAAGGCAGTAGGTATCGAGTGCGCCTGACATCGCCTGTGTGGAACTCAGGGCATTTTCGTAACTGGGCACGATGACATTTTGGCTCAGGTTGCTTACTAATGCAGCTCTATCGAAGCTGTCGCTCCGGGCGTCCGGCTTGTCCGCTAACGATGGATCGCTGCTGCATTGCATAGCGGTTAGTGCAAGCAAGCTGGTTGCCGGTGTCGGACTTAGATCGCGCGCCCGTGAGGCCAAGTCTCCCGCACAAGCGCGGAGTGGAGCAAAATAGGCAGAAAGAACACTGTCCGGCTTGTGGTTGAGCTCATTGCTGGGAAGCCCGAATGCTACTGGTTGAGTCTCCTCACTGGCAAAGGACAAGCTATTGCCAAGCCTATCCCATATGGAGAGAAAAGCGCCGTAATTGACCTGTGCTTTGTTTGGGTCGATTCCATGGTGCATTTGATGCTGGGCGGGGCTGATAAATATGGCTTCAAGCACGCCATACGATAGCCAAACGTGACTGTGACGAAGATTGGCACCAAGAGCGTTGAGAACAAGTCCGACGGCGTTAACCCCAAGAAGCTCAGCCTGGCTTGCTTGTCCGTTGAACAGAAACCAAAATACTCCCGTGATGACACCTGTTGTCAGAGCGCCGCGCATTCCGTACAAGAAACTCTCTACCGGATGGACTCGGTACACAGTTAGCGGAGTGAGTACTTCGGCACTGTGATGAACTTGGTGAAAGTGCCACAATAGTGGAATTTTGTGCATCAAACGATGCATAAGAAACCGACTGCCATCGAGTCCTACGAATAGTACCAAGGTGTAAAGTACGGTGATTTCCCACGCCGACCAGTGGAGGACATCTACATCACCCACAAGCGAACGCAGAACACCATCTGTGAAGATGACCACCGCGAGGGCGGACACTACAATACTTCCCCAGAGCGCCGTCTTGATGAAGGCATTGGTGAGAAGCAAACGATAGTCCATTTGTGCGGATGGATGCATCCACACACGTGGCGCAAAAAAGCTCCGCAGCTTTTCTCGTTTGACAAACAACACCAGCAGCGCAATCGCGACGCTGGAGAGTAGGAATGGCCAGTAAATTCGTTGGCTAGGAGCAACCAAGTGCTCGAGCGTGTCGGTAATGGACAGAGCGATATCGCTCGATAACTTGGTCATCATAGAAGAATCCTACCAGCCAGCTAGGTTAAGATCGTCAAAGCCGTACGCTGCTTTCATCACCATTTTTATGCGAGTTAAGCCTGCTTTGTAGTCTGAAATATCTTTCGCAGGTGCAGTAGCGAGCACTGGCGCGATTCCAAGAATACCATGGAGCTCGAGAAAGCGAGATTGCGAGTTCATTGGGGAGGCTGGGTTGAACTGGAATCCGAGAGCGAATCCTTTTAGTTCAGACCAATGCTTGGCATGTGTTTCGAAATTGTATGTATCACTGTCAAAGTCCTCCATGTCCTTTTCGACCTCGTTGATATAGTGAATCACTGTGGCAGCTACACACTTTTCCCAGTTGTTACGTGCAGTGTCGCGAAATCCCCGAAGCTGGTCGAGTTGAGTTGGGCTGAGTTCACCATCAACAGAAAGAATGAGAGCTCGGCCGTCTCGGAACGCTGTGAATGCATCGTCTCCAAACGTGGTCTTAGCGGCCGTATCGGAACCGCGATCACGTTTGCCACAGTTGACTGAGTTTCCGAAGTTGAATTCGCTTACAAGGTCGATTGCGCCATTTGCATCCAAGTCGTGGTGCCCCTGGTAGTCGTCGCGTCCGCCTTTGGAAGCACGCTCGTCGTCCGTATATTGGTCGTAGTCTATAGATGCTCCGAAGTAACCAAATGCTTCATCCCATGCTTTCCCGAGACCGGTGTGGGCTGTATCTCCATCTTGCATGTTGCTCGATAGCAAGCCTTTTCCTTCGACATCATCGTCTAGGTAGTCGTCCATGCCTTGCGACATGCCAATGGAAACTAGCAGTAGTTTTTGAATGAGCTGTTGTAGGTTTTGTCCCTGCGCTGTTGTGTACACTTCGGAGATAACAGTTCCGTTCGGCGCTAGTTCGGGAGTTGCTACTCGGGCGACCGCCATGTCGTCTACTTTTTGTACCCAAGCCCGCAGTAGAGCCTCGGGACTGTCGCCATTTCCACCGGGCCAACCTACAAACTCCGTTGACCAATCTTTGTGGTCGGTGACTGTATCATTGCCAGCTACTTTGCCGACTAAGTTTTTGTTTGATGAGACGTCATTGAATACAGTCTGCATGGTTGCAGGTGTGGTTGTGATTGTAAGTGGAATCGTACCGCTGGTTGTACTATCGAAATCTAGGTAGAATTCCAATGCAGCTTTGGTTTCGCCGGCATTGGGAGGGGTTGCATCGATTGTCGCGGTGAGACCGCTCATGTAGGATTTTAGTTCCGATATCAGAATTTGTCGGAATGCTTGCCCGCTTTTTGAAACGGGAGAAACACCGGTTTCAAATCGACTTTCAAATACATAGGAGTTGCTCGCACTGGGAGTTTCCGCATCCGGTGTTAGGGCAGCATCGGCATCGACGACACCTCCGTCAGGCGTTGTATTGACGTCGTCATCGCTACATGCTGCGGTAAGTGTGAGGCTAAGAATCGAAATAAGGTATGGGCTGAATTTCTTCATGGAATCACCTTAATGAAAATGATAATGAAAATCAAATTCATTATCGAGAAATAATTTATTTACATAAAAACAGTAAGTTAGAACGCCATTACCATTGGTTTTTGTAGCCAACAATCAAGAGTCGAGATTTGCCAGGACGCAAGCCAATCGGGCGCCTAGACACGGCATATCGAGTGTTTAGAAGGTTGTCCACGGTGGCGTAGAGGTGGCCTATGGCACCGAGGCGAAGATGGAAGGCAAGGTCAATGACGGCATATGCATCGATGCGCTCTTCGTCCGGGATCGCACCCTGTCCGACGATGTCGCGCGTGGCTCCTACATAGCGAAAAGAGCTGGCAACCTCGTAGCGCTCTGTCCGCAGTCCGGCATGTACGCCGAGTTGATGTTTGGCAAAGTAGGGAAGCTCATCCCCTTTTTTGACATCGCCCCATTGTGGGTTGTCGCTTTCAAAATCTTGATCGAAGCTAGAGGTGTTGAAGGTGTAGCTCATTCTCAACGGTGCACTAAGGCCCTCGAGCAAATCGCCTAAGAGAATCTCGCCACCCGCAAAGGTTTCAAGTCCGGCAACGATCGCACCTTTACCGTTGAATTCACTAAATACCATATCTGGTGTGCAACCTGCGGAGAAGCTACAGGTAGCTTTGAGGTTGTTGTAGTCATTGAAGAAGCCAATGGCCTCTGCCCGAAACGAGGCATCACCATAGCGAACTCCTGCCTCGTAGTTGAAGCTGGTTTCTGGCTCAACACCTGGGGGCTGTCCGGGAGCTACTGGTACAAACCCTTTGTGTACGCCGGCAAGCACACCCCAATGTTGCGTGAGAGCATAGAAAGCGCCTAGTCCGGGAATGAAGACACTGGAAAGCTCATTTTGTTCCTCGCTGCTTGGATCTAAGTTGTTGCGCCAAGAGGTTGCGATTATTTCGGCTCGAAAACCACCGGTGAGATGAAGCCCTTTCCACTGTAGAGAATCTTGGACAAAGAGGGCCCAGGCTCGTGCTTCCGCGTCTGTGTCCGAGGCAATAATTGTTTCGATATCATCCCGCTCTAAGACACCGCCGATCATAGAATAACTGCTATCTCTTGTGATGCGCCTGGCCTCATCGAGGTGTAAGCGCAGGCCAACGCTGAGATCGTGCTCTACGTCCCCCGTCTTTTTGACGGTGTGCAGGACACTCTGTGCGCCTTGTGAGGCAAAACGTCGTGCGTTAGTCCCCAACACCAGGTGCTCGGCACTGCTTCCTGTATCATTTTGTCCAGTAATCACTCCGTAGAAGATGGAGTTAAGCCCGAGTTCCGGTGCCTTCAATACCTCAGCCAAGCCGCGAGTTCCGGAGAAGCCGACGAGTTTGCGCCAGTCTCGTTGGAAGCGGTGGTGATACACCGTAGTGTTGAGGTCGAGTTTATCACCCAGCTCAAGTTTGTGTTTTACACGGGCCGTCCAGTGCGTCCAGTTCATTTTGTCGAGCTGAGTAGCGGCGTATCGGCGTGAGGGGGATTGTGCAAAGTCGGCTTCACTCAGTCCAGTGTAGGTCTCGTCGGACACCTCGTCCGAATATCCCAGTGTCAAGTCGAGTTGATTGTAGACAGCTAGGTCCGGATTGCTGTTTATGCGAACTCGTCCGAGTGCATCGTTTTTGTCAAAGCCTGTGTCGCCACCACTGTCGAGTACTTTAAATCCGTTTGTATGAAGCTTGACTCCCTCAAACCAGTATCCCCAGTTTCTACCGACATCACCAAGTTGACCGTGGACTTTCCCATACAAGTCACCACCGACTGCCATGTCGATCGCCGCAACTCTCTCTACAGGAATACCATTGCTTACTAGGTTGATAGCGCCGCCGACCGTATTGGGCCCGTGGCGGACTGCAACAGCGCCTTTGACTACTTCGATCGCCCTCATACGTGTTACTAAGGGAAAGTAGTAGGCCGCAGGTGCGGAGTAAGGCGCGGGGGCTATGAGTACACCATCTTCTAGCAGTGCGATTTTTCCTGAACGCTCCGAGCCGGAACCGCGGATACCGATATTGGGGCGAAGCCCATAGCCATCTTCTTCGCGCATATACACGCCCGGTACCGTGGAAAGGATACGGTGGATATCGTCATTTTCGAATCGCTCTAAGACTTCCGCATCCAGAACATGAGCTGAACCAGGTTGCACTGAGTCGTCGCCCTCAATCAGAATGGTTTCACCGTTGAGCGCTTCTTCTAAGAGCCGCTTGTCAGTTTCGCTGAGGCTGGGATCAGGGGCCGTAGCAGGGGGAGCGCTACTGTCTTCCGCCCACACCGGGGAAACTGCGATAGTCGCCAGTGTAAAACAGATTGTGTGTATGCCTGTTGTGATCCGCATGAGGTCTTAAATACGGTCTAGCAATAAATGACATTGAAAATCAAATTCGATTATGAATGAGACATCCAAGAACCCTCTAGGTATTCAAGATCATAGCAATATTGTCGATGAGCCTGCGTTTAGGATACTTTCTTTGAATAGCCCCAAGTTATGGCTGAATCGCAACTGGGCTCTCTGTAAGACAGTCCAGCATTGAGTAATATCCGCTACTAGCGACGATTACGTGATCGAGAAGTTCAATACCGACGAGCTGACCGACTGTTTGAAGACGGTCGCTAAGTAATAGATCTGCATCACTGGGGCTCGGATCACCAGAAGGATGGTTGTGGGCGACAATGCAGGCAAAGGCTGCCCGTCTTATGAGAGGGCGAAAGACTTCTCGGGGATGTACCTCGACACTGGCCAACGACCCACGAGCGATCTCGATTTCATCGATGACCCGGCCACGAACATCGAGTGCCAACACGACAAACACTTCTTGTCCGAGGTTTCCCAGACGATGGCGCAGACGATTGTATACGTCTTCGGGCCCGCGAACCACGGCAGTACTAGGCAGCGAAGCCTCCAGCGCCCGCTGTCCCAGCTGAAAACTAGCGACAATTCGCGTCGCCAAGGCCTCGCCGATCCCACTTATCGCGCACAATTCTGCCGTACTCGCTTGAGACAGGTTGGTGATGCCGCCAGTCGTTTTAAGCAATGTGCAAGCGAGTTGGTCAACCGACTGTTCTCGATTGCCACTGCCTAGAATGATGGAGAGAAGCCTGCGGGTCGTTATGCGGTCCGCGCCGTACGCAATGAGCTCTTCTCTTGGTCGGATTTCACTAGAATGGTCGCTTTGATTCATGCGCACAGAAGTAGCAGGAACTGTGCCTGTGCTAAGTTCGCGATATATGGTGAATCATGTCCGGTGTTTGTACGGATTCCGGACATGGTGTCCGCCACTCGGAATAACTAACAAACCAGATAACAAGGAGATTGGTGTTTTTCTGCATAAAACACAATCTCCTTGTTATCTGGGCCTGGAGGGCCCAGTTCCAGGGGCTTTGCCCCAAGATTCTAGGAATTTGGTGTATTTAACACCACATTCCTAGAAAGAGCCGACCACACCGAGCCCGGTTTCCCCATTTGGTCCCAAGATCGGCGAGAGTTGCGCCGTTACAGACGTTTCGTCTGGCCCTTCCTTCTGTGGCTCGACTGCTTGAATCATCGCGTAGAGTCCGACGATTGCGCCAACAGAACTTCCGGCTATGATCCACTTCCCTGCATTCTCGTCGTCGGGGGATACCATGAAGGCGCCGCCAGCACCGACCAAGCCCCCAGCCAGACTGCCGAGCATCATGACGCCGCTCTGCCCGCGATTGTAGGTCACGTCCTTCGTGAGTAAGTCTCCAGCGTAGAGCCCCAAACTGGCACCGACGAGAAGTGTTCCCGCGATTGTCCGGGCGTCCTCGACCTCTCCGAGTACCAAGGGGACAGCTGCCAGATACGTTCCCAGGAGCCCGCTGAAGGACACGAGCCTGGAGTCACCTTCGCTGGGTTTTCGCAATTCGTCGTAGTAGTAGCCACCGAGCATGCCGCCAACACTGCCCGCGAGCATTGCTGCCATCGAGCCGCGGAAGCCTGGATTTTCTCCACTCGCGAGGAGTCGTCCGACTGCGCCGTAGCCGAGTCCCCAAGCGGAGCCGAGTGCAATCGAACTCGCCTGTCCGGGTGAGGAATCGTTCTTTTGTGCCCACCAATAGCCCAATGCGCCCTCGGTGATACTGCCGGCAAGCATCAAACCGACAAGCGCCCGAGCGCCGCCGGGGTCGTCCGCCCCGTCCTGGCCGGCAAGAAGGCTATAAGCGAGCGCTCCGTGGGCAAAGCCCAGATAAGAACCAGTGCTACCAAGAGTACTCATGCCTCGGGTGATATGGTCACCGCGAGTCAGTAGATATGGCACCGTAAAACTACCGGCAGCCGCGAGTAAGTAGAGGCCAACGAATGATTTGGTGTCATCTACATCGAGAGCAACGGGAACCATCCAACCGTAGTTGAGGCCCAGCAATGTTGTTGTCACCAGGAAGCTTGAGCGCCCATCGTCATCGTCGTCCGCTGGAAGGGTACCAACCGCTTCGGGCTTGGGCGGGACCGCCGGTGGTGGGGGTGGGAGCATGCCAAAGCGTTTCGCCGATTGTCTGGCAAGCTCTCGGGCTGCTGCTTGCCTTTCTGGCTCCACGGAGAGTGTCGCGATGCGTTCGAACTCGGCCTGTGCTTCAGAGAAATTCTGTCGAATCATCAACTCGATAGCGTGGTTAAATCGCGTGATCAATTGTTGTGAATCGACTTGGACGGGCGGCGCTAGTGGGACTTCGTCCGGCTGTGCTATTGGCGCTTCTGGTGGTGGTGCTTCGGCAATTGGCGGTGGCGACTCAACTGGAGTTGCGCTAGGTTGCGCTAGCACCGGCCTGGCAAACGAGGCGGCGATTAGGCAACAGACGCTGGCTGTTTGTACGAAGGTTGGGGAGAACATGGTCCAACACTAGCAGTGCCTGGGAGGCAGTCACGAGTCGTTGTACGGGAAAAGTGTGGCAATCGACCTAGTCCGCGAGAGAGCGATAGGCCGCTGCTACCAATGCTCTGGCCCGTGGAGAGCGGATGTGAAATGCCATTTTGTTGGGTACATACCCTATGGACAGCTGCTGAGTCGGATCGCACCAGCCGAGAGCACCGCCAGCGCCGGGATGTCCGAAGCTCTCTTTGTTGGGAGAGAAAATCTTAGTGTCTTCTTTGGCAAATCCCTGACTCCAACCTTGAGGCTTGCACAATACACGGTCGCGATCAGACCATGATTGCCGCTCAAGCAGCGGCGTGATCGCTTGCTCACTCACTAGCCGAGTGTCTTCAATTTTACCTCCGCAGGCCAGTGCGGCGTATACCTTGGCCAGTCCTCGAGCATTGCCGATACCATTGCCCCATGGCAATTCCATCGCGTGTACGGATGCAAGATTGAAGTTCTTGACCCCGTGAATACCCAAATCTCGTGGGTGTTTGAATGCCGTGGCTGAGTCGCCGCCAAAGAGAACTTTTCTGTACACCCGGCCTTCGGTTCTTCGCGAAAAGAGCAGCCTAGGAAGGATTTTGAAAAGCCGATCAGAGCCAGAGACCGGGAATATGTCGGACACACGCGCTTCTTCGTCCGCTGGCAATCCCAGGAAGACATCTGCATTGAGCCGCTTGCGTACTTCTCTGTCCAG